>JAFKJZ010000706.1 GCA_017305815.1 Hyphomicrobiales bacterium | reverse complement strand
ACGCTGGCCGGCACGCCGATCTGCTGCTTCAGCACCTCGACCTGGGCGGTGGCGTCGCCGAGCGCGACGCCGTCCGGCAGGTTGAAGGAGATGGTCGCCGCCGGCAGCTGGCCAAGCTGGTTGACCGTCACCGGCCCGAAGGTCCGCTGCACGCTCGCGACGCGGCGGTCGCCGTGCCGAAGCCGTCCTCCAGCGTCTGGCGCCGCGTCGCGGCGGAGATGCCGATCGAATCCGCCTTGTCGCGATCAACGACGATCCGCGCCTGCAGGGCATTGTTCTGCAGGTTGTTGGCGACGTCGACAAAGTGCGGATCCGCCCGCATCGCCGTGGTCATCCGCGTCGCCCAGTCGTTCAGTGTCGGCTCGTCGATCGATTGCAGCATCAGCTGGTAGGTGCTCTGCGAGCTGACGCCGCCGATGCGCAGGTTCTGCACCGGCTGGATGTAGGACCGGATGCCGGCGATCTTCCCGAGCTGCGCCCGCAGGTCGTTCAGGATGACGTTCAACGGCGGCCGCTGGTCCTTCGGCTTCAGCTGCACCGACAGCGAGGCGGAATTGAGCGTCACCGAACCCGGGCCGCCGCCGACGAACGAGGCGACGTGGACGACATAGGGAGAGGCCTTCAGCGTCGCCTCGACCTGGCGCTGCAATCCGACCATGGCGTCGAAGGAGATGTCCTGACGCGCCTGGGTGGAGACGGAGAGCTGGCCGATATCCTCCTGCGGGAAGAAGCCCTTCGGCAGCGTCATGAACAGCCAGCCCGACGCCGCCACCGAGGCAAGGAAGACGCCGAGGATGATGAAGCGATGCGCCAGGCACCAGCCGACGCCGCGATCGTAGCGGTGCTCGACCCAGAGGAAGCCGCGCTCGAACCAGGCGGCCGGGCCGCGACGGACATGGCTGGTGGCGGACTTCGGCAGCCGGGCCGTCAGCATCGGCGTCAATGTCAGCGACACCACCATCGAGGCGCCGATCGCCAGGGTGACGACGACGCCGAACTCGTTGAACAGCCGGCCGATCACGCCGCCCATCAGCAGCACCGGCAGGAACACGGCGACGAGCGACAGCGTCATCGAGACGATCGTCGGCCCGACCTCGCGGCTGCCGACCAGCGCCGCCTCGAAGGGCGGCATCCCCTCCTCGACGTGGCGCATGATGTTCTCGAGCATGACGATGGCGTCGTCGACGACGAGGCCGACCGCGAGCGTCAGGCCGAGCAGCGAGATGTTGTCGACGCTGAAGCCGAAGAAATACATGCCGCCGAAGGCGGCGACCAGCGACAGCGGCACCGCCAGCGCCGGGATGAAGGTGGCCGAAAGCTTGCCGAGGAACAGGTAGATGACGAGGATCACCAGGCCGATGGTGATCGCCAGCGTCGTCTGCACATCGGCAATGGCGGCGCGGATCGAGGTCGAGCGGTCGTTCAGCACCTTGATCGTCATCGAGGCGGGCATCGACGCGATCAGCTTGGGCAGCTGCGCGTTGACGGCGTCGACGACGGCGACCGTGTTGGCGCTCGGCTGCCGCTGGAT
>JAFKJZ010000460.1:1962-12304 GCA_017305815.1 Hyphomicrobiales bacterium | reverse complement strand
GCCGGATCGAGCGCTGCGACATCCGCGCGATCGCGCCCTCCGAGGGCGGCGTCCGTCTGGTCGCCGCCGGGCAGGACCGGCAGTTCGACCGCGTCGTGCTGGCGGCCGGCGCCTTTTCCGGCCGGCTGCTCCGCCCGCTCGGCATCCGCCTGCCGCTCGAGACCGAGCGTGGCTACAACACAACGCTGCCGGCCGGCCGCTTCGACCTCCGCACGCAGGTGACCTTCGGTGGCCACGGCTTCGTCGTCACCCGCATCGGCGACGGCATCCGCGTCGGCGGCGGCGTCGAACTCGGCGGGCTCGACCTGCCGCCGCGCATGGCGCGGGCCGACGCGCTGTTGCGCAAGGCGGCGACCTTCCTGCCGGGCCTGGACACGTCGGGCGGCACCCAGTGGATGGGCTTCCGCCCCTCCATGGCCGACAGCCTGCCGGTGATCGACGCGGCGCCGGGCCATCCCGCCCTCGTGCTTGCCTTCGGCCACGGCCATCTCGGCCTCACCCAATCGGCAGGCACGGCGGAACTCGTCGCCGATCTGGTCGAGCGCAAGCCTTCCGCCATCGACATCACGCCCTACAGGGCTTCCCGCTTTTCGAGCGTTTCAGCATGACCAATCACACCTTCTCCTGCATCGACGGCCATACCTGCGGCAATCCCGTGCGCCTCGTCGCCGGCGGCGGTCCGCGCCTCGAAGGCGCGAACATGATCGAGAAGCGGGCGCATTTTCTCGCCGAATATGACTGGATCCGTACCGGGCTGATGTTCGAGCCGCGCGGCCACGACATGATGTCGGGCTCGATCCTCTATCCGCCGACGCGCCCCGATTGCGACGTCGCGGTGCTGTTCATCGAGACCTCGGGCTGCCTGCCCATGTGCGGCCACGGCACCATCGGCACGGTGACCATGGCGATCGAGAACGGCCTCGTCACGCCGAAGGAGCCGGAGGAGGTCCGCCTCCCCAACGTGCCGGCCTTCCTCTATGCCGAGGGGCTGACGGCCGAGGTCGAGGGTCTCGGCGAGGTGACGGTCGACGTCGCCTATGGCGGCAATTTCTACGCGATCGTCGGGCCGCAGGCGAATTTCCGCGACATGGCCGATTTCTCGGCCGGGGAACTGGTCGGTTTCAGCCCGAAGCTGCGCGCGGCGTTGAACGCCAAGTACGAGTTCGTGCATCCGGAGAACCCGGCGATCCGCGGCCTGAGCCATATCCTGTGGACCGGCGCGCCGCTCAATCCCGAGGCGACGGCCCGCAACGCCGTCTTCTACGGCGAGAAGGCGATCGATCGTTCTCCCTGCGGCACCGGCACCTCGGCGCGCATGGCGCACTGGGCCGCCAAGGGCCGCCTCAAGGTCGGCGACGACTTCATCCACGAGAGCATCATCGGCAGCCTGTTCAAGGGCCGCGTCGAGGCGGCGGTGAAGGTCGGCGATCGCGACGCCATCATCCCGTCGATCGGCGGCTGGGCCCGCCAGACCGGCTTCAGCACGATCTTCATCGACGATCGCGACCCCTATGCGCACGGCTTCACGGTGATCTGACAAGGCGGGATCAACCCGCCGCATCCGGCGCGCACCCTTCACGAGGACTTCCATGACTGACATCGCATTCATCAATGCCCGGCTTCCCGATCTCGATGCGGAGAGCCTCGGCGCGCCGACGACCGTGGTCGTCCGCAATGGCCGCATCGCCGAGATCGGCGGCGCCGCGCCCGAGGGCATGCCGCGCCACGATCTCGCTGGCCGCACGCTGATGGCGGGCCTGATCGACTGCCACTTCCATGTCGTCGCCCATTCGCTTGATCTCTGGTCCAACGTCATCGCGCCGGATTCGCTCGCAGCGCTCCGCGCCGCGAAGATCATGCAGGGCCTGCTCGACGCCGGCTTCACCACGGTGCGCGACCTCGGCGGCGCCGATATCGGCCTGGTCCGCGGCGTCGAGGAAGGGCTGATCGACGGTCCCGACCTCGTCATCTGCGGCAAGGGCCTGTCGATGACCGGCGGCCATTGCGACCTGCGCGCCCGCACCGACATCCGCCCGGACGCGATGGGCTGGCGGCTCGCCAACATGGGCGTGCTGGTCGATGGCGTCGACGACGTCCGCCGCGCCTGTCGCAAGATGCTGAAGGAAGGCGCCCGCTTCATCAAGGTGATGGCGAATGGCGGCGTCGCCTCGCCGAACGACCCGATCGACTCGCTGCAATATTCGGACGACGAGATCCGCGCCATGGTCGAGGAGGCCGGCAATGCCGGCACCTATGTCTCGGCCCATACCTACAGCGATGCCTCGATCCGCCGCTGCGTCAAGCTCGGCGTCAAGTCGCTCGAGCACTGCAACCTGATCGGCGCCGAGACGGCGGCGATGGCGGCCGAGGCCGGCTGCACCGCCGTGCCGACGCTCGCCGCCTATGAGGGCCTGAAGCTCGAAGGCGCCGCCCTGGGCCTCGGTCCGGCCGAACAGGCCAAGGTCGACATCGTTCGCGACAAGGGCCTGGAATCGCTGCAGATCATGCGCGACGCCGGCCTGCCGATGGCCTTCGGCACCGATTTGCTCGGCCAGCTGCGCAAGTATGGCGGCCTCGAATTCGACCTGCTCGCCAAGGTTCTGAGCCCGGCCGAGATCCTGCGCTCGGCCACCGAGATCGGCGCGAAGCTGTGCCGGATGGAAGGCGAGGTCGGCGTGATCGCGAAGGGCGCCCGCGCCAACTTCGTCGTCGTCGACGGCGATCCGCTCGCCGACGTCACGCTGCTCGGCCGCCCGGCCGAGACGCTGCGCGCCGTCGTCAAGGACGGCCGCGTCGTGCGCGGCGCCCTGGCGGAGGCGGCGTGATGGCCGTCCCGTTCGACATCGAGCACGTCGCCCGCATCGTCGCCGGCCCCAACGCCGCCGCGAACCTGTTCGCCTACCTGCATGCCGGCATCAATCGCGACGTCGGCTGCGGCCTCCTGACCGCCTCGGTCTACGACATCCCGAACCTGCGCTCGCGCCGGGTCTTCTCCGAGGATGTCGAGGCCTATCCGCTCGGCAATTTCAAGCGCCTCGACAAGAACCTCTATTTCGAGACCGTCCTGGCCGGCCGGCGCCATTTCTCCTCGACCACCATCGAGGAGATCGCCGGGGTGTTCTTCGACTGGGAGAAGATCCAGGCGCTCGGCTTCGAATCCAACATGAACCTGCCCGCCATCGCCAACGACACGGTGATCGGCACGATCAACCTTCTTGAGAAGAAGGGCCACTACACGGCCGAGCGCGTCGAAAAGGCGCTCGCCTGGCAGCCGATCGTGACGCTGGCTTTCCTGCTGCTCGCCAACGAGGGCAGCGACGAGGCGAATTTCCAGCCCGGCCTTTCGGTCGCGCGGAATGCCGGAATGGAAGGGGGCGCCGCCACGGCGTGAGCCGTCGCCTGCCACCACAACAAGAACGAGCCGAAAAGGCCTGGGCGGCGGATCGAAAACGACCCCTGCCAATGACAAACACCTGACGGAGACATGGAAATGAAGAAGACCCTCATGACCGCCGCCGCCCTGTCGGCCCTGACGCTGATGTCGCCGCTGGCGGCCAATGCGGAAGATGCCCCGGTTCGCGTCGCCTTCCTCGCGGCTTCGAGCCAGAACGGCTTCAACCAGGCGATCTATGCCGGCATCCAGAAGGCGGCCAAGGACTTCGGCGGCAGCGTGACCACCGAGATCTTCGACGGCGAATTCTCGGCAACCAAGCAGTTCAGCCAGGTCGAGGATCTGGTCGCAGGCGGCCGCTTCGACGCGATCATCATCGCCCCGAACGACACGGTCGGCATCGCCACCGCGCTCGAGGACGCCACCGGCGCCGGCCTCAAGGTCGCGACCACGCTGTTCCCGGTCGGCCCGGAACTCAGCAACATGCAGCCGCAGGTGAAGGGCCTGACCACGACCGTCGCCACCGATCCGTCGATCGGCGCGCGCGCCCAGGCCGAGAAGATCGTCGAGTACTGCGCCGACAAGAACCCGTGCAAGGTGGCCGTCATCATCGGCCAGCTGATCTATCCGTTCGATAACCTGCGCAACGAGACCTACAAGAAGGTGCTCGGCGAGCACAGCAACATCCAGATCGTCGCGACGGGCGAGGGCAACTACGACCCGAACACCGCAATGAAGTCGATGCAGGACATCCTGCAGGCGCATCCCGACGTCAACGCCGTCCTCGGCAGCGCCGACCAGCACCTGATGGGCGCCGAGATCGCCCTGACCGATGCCGGCATCGACCTTTCGAAGGTCTACACGATCGGCGGCGGCCTGAACCAGATCGCGGTCGACGCGATCCGCGCCGGCAAGTGGAACGCCACGCTGATGCAGGTGCCGGCGTCGATGGGCGCCGCGGCGCTGACCGCCATCGTCAAGGCCAAGCGCGGCGAAGAAGTCCCGACCTGGATCGACGAGTCGAAGCTGCGCGAGATCCCGCAGATCGTCGACAAGAAGTGGCTGGATGCGAATCCGGACTTCGTTGCCGAGTGGCAGGGCTGACGCCTCGGCGTCACGTTTCGGCGGCGCCGCTTCGGCCGCGCCGCCTCCTCTGCCCGGACGATACGAAGAAAGGAAAGCCATGACTGCGGAAGGCCATGCCGTCAGCATTCGTGGTGTCGTCAAGAGCTTCGGAGGGACACGGGTCCTCGACGACATCAACATCGATTTCAAGGCCGGCGAGGTCCATGCCCTCGTCGGCGAGAATGGCGCCGGCAAGTCCAGCGTCGGCAAGATCGTCGGTGGCTACTATTCCGCCGATGGCGGCGAGATCACGGTCTTCGGCGAGAAGATCGGCCGTTTCTCCCCGCGCGAGGCGCTTTTGCGCGGCATCGCGATGATCCACCAGGAGCTGCAGCTCGTACCCGAGCTCACCGTGGCCCAGAACGTCTTCCTGGGCCTCGAAAGCCACCGCGCCGGCCTGCTGGTCGGCGGCGATCTCGAACGCTTCGCCGTGATCGAGGCGACCTGCGACTTCGGCCTCGATCCCAGGGCCAAGGTGGCGAACCTTCGCATCGCCGAGCGGCAGAAGGTCGAGATCATGCGGGCGATTGCCCGCAACGCCCGCGTCATCATCATGGACGAGCCGACCTCGTCGCTGACCGAGGACGAGGCGGAGCGGCTGCACCAGCTGATCCGGCGGCTGAAGTCGAACGGCGTCACCGTCATCTATGTCAGCCATTTCCTCGATCACATCCTGGCGAACTGCGACCGCATCACCGTCATGCGCGACGGCCGCGTGGTGCGCACCGCCTCGGTCGAGGGAGAGACCAAGCAGAGCCTCGTCGACAGCATGCTGGGCCAGGCCTCGAACATCATCTGGCCGAGCCTTCCCCCGGCGCCGGCGGAGACGGTGAAGCCGATCGCCGAGATGCGCAATGTCTCGACCGATACGGGCCTGCGCGACGTTTCGCTGCTCGTCCGGCCGGGCGAGATTGTCGGCCTGATCGGGCTGGTCGGCTCCGGCCGCACCGAAATCGGCCGTGCCATGTTCGGCGCCGATCCGATCGAGGCGGGCAGCTACGCGATCGACGGCATCGAGCAGCGCCGGCTCGACGTCACCCGCGCCGTCGCCCAGGGCGTCGCGCTCGTTCCAGAGGACCGGCGCAAGCAGGGCCTCGTGCTGACGCAGACGACGCGGCCGAACATCAGCCTCGCGACGCTGGGCGGCCTCAGCCGCTTCGGCCTCCTCAATCGCAACGAGGAGATGGACCGTGTCCGCGCGATGATCAAGCATTTCGGCATCGTGCCGGGCAAGGTCGATGGCGAGGTCGCGTTCTATTCGGGCGGCAACCAGCAGAAGGTGCTGCTGTCGAAATGGGCCGTCGCCAAGCCGCGTCTGCTCATCCTTGACGAGCCGAGCCGCGGCGTCGACATCGGCGCCCGCCAGCGCATCCATGAATTCATCGTCGAGATGGCCGCCGCCGGAACTGGCGTCCTGCTCATTTCCTCCGAGCTGGAAGAGGTCATCAACCTCTCCCACCGCGGCTACTTCATGAGCGAAGGCCGGATCTTCGACGAGGTGTCCTGCCGCGATCTCACCGTGGACGCCGCGCTCAACCGCATCTTCCGGGAGCAGAGCCGCAACCACGACATCCAGGAGACAACCCTGCAATGACCGATACGCGTGCAATCCTGGCAGGCGGACGGCAGGCCCCCCGGTTCTCGGTCGCGTCCTTCGCGCGCGAATATGGCGTTCTCGTCATCATCGCCGCGCTTCTGATCGGCCTGACCTTTGCCTCCGACAGCTTCCTGACGCCCCGCAACCTGCTCAACATCGTCAACCAGAGCGCTCCGCTCGCGATCATCGCCTGCGCGCTGACCCTAGTGATCATCGCCGGCGGCTTCGACCTTTCGACCGGCGCCATCTTCGGCGTCGCCTCGGTCTCGGCCGGCTGGATCGCCGTCAATGTCGATCCGGTGACGGCAATGATCGCCGGACCGCTGATCGGCGTGGCGCTGGGTCTCGTCAACGGCGTGATCATCACCGCCTTCAACGTGCATTCCTTCCTGGTGACGCTCGCCACCAGCCTCGTCTATCGCGGCATCGCCATCCTGATCACCGGCGGTGCGCTGATCCCCGTGCGCATTCCGGAGTTCGCCTGGCTCGGCCGCGAGAAGGTCGGCATGGTCAACATCGCCGTGATCGTCTTCGTCGTCTTCATGCTGGTCATGATGCTGCTGCTGAACCGCACCACCTTCGGCCGGCGCGTGTTCGCGGTCGGCGGCAACGAGGAAGCGGCGATCCTCTCCGGCATCCGCACCAAGCTGATCAAGATCGCCACCTTCGCCATCTCTGGCGGCGCGGCGGGCCTTGCCGGCGTCATCACCGTGTCGCGCCTCTCCATGGCCTCGCCCCAGGCGGGCGCCGGCATGGAGCTCGAGGCGATCGCGGCGGTCATCCTCGGCGGCACCTCGATCATGGGCGGCGCCGGCGCGATCTGGCGTTCCGTCTCCGGCGTGCTGCTGATGGCGCTGATCGGCAACGGTTTCAACATCCTGAACGTGAACCCGTTCTTCAAGGATCTGACCACCGGCGTGATCATCGTCGTCGCGGTGGCGCTCGCGGCGTCGAAACCGCGCCGCTGATCCTTTAGCGGGCGCGCCCGGCGCGCCCCCATTCGCTTCCGGCTCCCGCGACGGCCCGACGGTCGTCGCAGGCATCGGCACTCATTTGCCCGAGAGGTCGTTCATGACTGAGAAGATTACGCGTGTCTCCACCGACGTTGGCGGCACCTTCACCGATCTCGTCTATTTCGAGATGGACATGGCCACCGGCGTGCAGACCGTGCGGACGGAAAAGTCCGACACCACGCCGCCGGATTTCGAGAAGGGCGTCCTGAACGTCTTCGACAAGGCCGGCGTCGACGTCGAGGCGGTCGACTTCTTCGCCCACGGCACCACCGTGGTGATCAACGCGCTGACCGAGCGCAAGGGCGCCAAGGTTGGCCTGATCGTCACCCGGGGCTTTCGCGACGCGATCGAGATCGGCCGCGGCAACCGCCCCGATTTCTTCAATCTGAAATATGTGAAGCCGGAACCCTTCGTCGAGCGCTACCTGCGCCGCGAGGTGACGGGCCGCATGGACTATCGCGGCACCGAGGTGACGGCGCTCGATCTCTCGGAACTCGACTCGATCGTCGCCGATTTCCGCGCCGATGGCGTCGAGGCGGTGGCGATCTGCCTGCTGCACTCCTACGCCAACCCGGCGCATGAGAAGGCGATCCTCGACGGCGTGCGCGCCCGGTGGCCGGGCGTCACCGCCGTCGCCTCGCACCAGATAACCCGCGAATGGCGCGAATATGAGCGCACCAACACCACGGTGTTCTCGGCCTATGTGCAGCCGAAGGCGGAGCGCTATCTGGAGAAGCTCGAGAGCGGCCTGAAGGGCAGGGGCTATCGCGGCAATCTCTTCATCATGCAGTCGAACTGCGGCGTCGACTCCGTCGAGGCGGTCAAGGCCGTGCCGATCACCATGGTCGAGAGCGGCCCGGCCTCGGGCTTCTGGGGCGCGGCGGAACTCGGCCGCATCATCGGCGAGCCCAACGTGCTGGCGCTCGACATCGGCGGCACGACGGCGAAGTGCTCGCTGATCGAAGGCGGCCAGGTGACGATCAAGACGGACTACTGGATCGAGCGCAACCGCCGCTCGGCCGGCTATCCGATCATGGTGCCGGTGGTCGATCTCGTCGAGATCGGCAATGGCGGCGGTTCGATCGCCTGGGTCGACGATTTCGACAAGCTGCATGTCGTCCCGCAAGCGGCCGGCTCCACCCCCGGACCGGCCGCCTATGGCCGCGGCGGCACCAGGGCGACGACGACCGACGCCAACCTGGCGCTCGGCCGCATCAATCCGGACTATTTCTGCGGCGGCACGGTCAAGGCCGATATCGGCGCGCTGAACGGCGCGCTGGCGGAGCTCGCCGACAAGCTCGGCACGGCGCCGGTCGACGTGGCGCGCGGCATCGTCCGCATCGCCAATTCGAACATGGTGAACGCGCTCAAGCTGGTCTCGGTCAATCGCGGCTATGACCCGCGCGACTTCACCCTGGTGGTGTTCGGCGGCGGCGGCCCGATGCACGGCGTGGCGCTCGGCCAGGAGCTCGGCGTCAAGAAGGTGGTGGTGCCGCGCGGCGCACCGGTCTTCTCGGCCTGGGGCATGATGATGTCGGACCTGCGGCGCGACTATTTCGTCACCCGCCTGCTCGACGCCACCGACCATGCCGGCCTCGACGACCTGCTCGCCGGCATGATGGACCTCGCCCGTGAAGAGTTCGCCCGCGAGGGCGTCGCGAGCGAGAAGATCACCATGCGGCCGCAGGTGCGCTGCCGCTACCAGAACCAGGAATTCGCCGTCGAGGTGCCGATCGAGGCCGGCCGCATCGGCCCGGCCGAGATCCAGGCGATGGTGACGTCGTTCCACGAGGTCTATGAGCGCGAATACACCTATCGCCTGCAGGCGGAGGTCGAGATCATCGGCCTGCACCTGATCGCGGCGAGCGAGGTCGGCAAGCTCGAGCTGGTGCCGATGCCGGTCACCGGCGCCAAGCTGGAGGACGCCGTCAAGGGCCGCCGCATGGTCGACTACGCCACCGAAGGCGTGCACGAGGCGACGATCTACGACGCCACGAAGTTCGAGCCCGGCATGCGCTTCAACGGCCCGGCGATCATCGAGGATCCCGGCACCACCATCGTCGTCCATCCCGGCAACCGCGTCGAGATCGACACCTTCGGCAACACCCACATCGAGATCCGGGGCTGATCATGAACGACATGACGACCGTGAAGGCCACGACGACCAAGGACTTCGATCCCGTCACCTTCGACATCATCCAGAGCGCGCTGGAGGCCATCGCCGACGAGATGTTCGTCGCGCAGGTGAAGACCTCGATGAGCGCGATCATCTACGAGGTGCTCGACCTCTCCACCTCGGTGCTCGACCGCCATGGCGAGATCGCGGCGTCGGGCGCCGGCATTCCCGCCTTCATCGGCGTGCTCGACAAGGCGATCAAGGGCATCTTCAAGAAGTACTCGCTGGACGAGATCAAGCCGGGCGACGTGTTCGCCTCGAACGATCCCTATTTCGGCGGCGTCACCCACCTGAACGACATGGTGCTGGCGGCCCCCGTCTTTCATGAGGGGCGCCTGATCGCCTGGGTCTCCAACATCGCCCACTGGAACGATGTCGGCGGCAACGTGCCGGGCTCGATGTCGACCGACGCGACCGAGATCTTCCAGGAAGGCGTCCGCATCCCCGCGGTGAAGCTGTTCGAGGAAGGCCGCGAGAACAAGGCCGTGTTCGACATCCTCTACGTCAACACGCGCTTGCCGGACTATCTGCGCGGCGACCTCTGGGCCGGCATCGCCGGTCTCCGGATCGGCGAGCGGCGCGTGCTGGAACTGGTCGAGAAATACGGCGCCGACACCTTCGAGGCGGCGGTCGATGACTACATGCAGCTCGGCGAGCGGCGGGCCCGCGCGGCGCTGCGCAACATCCCCGAAGGGACCTACACCTTCGAGGAAGAGCAGGACACCGGCGCTATCCACCGCGTCACGCTGACGATCAATGCCGACGAGTTCGTCGTCGATCTCACCGACAATCCGAAGCAGAAGGGCTCGTCCAATTCGAGCCGCGAGGGCACGGAGATCGCCGTCCAGCTCGCTTTCAAGGCGTTCACCGACCCGGACGCGCCCGGCAATGGCGGCTTCTTCCGGCCGTTGAAGGTGGTGACCAAGCCCGGCACGATCTTCCATGTCGAGGCGCCCGGCGCGCTCGGCTACTATTCGGAAGTCGAGATCCGGGGCTGATCATGAACGACATGACGACCGTGAAGGCCACGACGACCAAGG
>JAFKJZ010000460.1:0-1955 GCA_017305815.1 Hyphomicrobiales bacterium | reverse complement strand
TCGATCTGCGGCACCACCGTCGGCGGCCCGCATCCCGAGCATGGCCGCCACTACACCATCGTCGAGCCGCAGATCGGCGGCTGGGGCGCATGGGAAGGGTCGGACGGCCCCAGCGGCCAGTTCTCCGGCTTCCACGGCGAAACCTTCAACTGCCCTGCCGAGGTCGCCGAAGCCCGCTACGGCCTCGCGGTCGACCAGGTCGCGCTCAATGCCGAGCCGGGCGGCGAGGGCCAGTGGCGCGGCGGCAAGGGCATCGACGTGCATTACCGCGTCCGCGCCGACAACAACTTCCTGTCGCTCGGCTACACCCGTTCGCGCATTCCGCCATGGGGCGTCGCCGGCGGCCTGGACGGCTCGACCAACTATATCGAGCTGCGCCGCACGGACGGCAGCAAGGAGCGCCTCTCCTTCGCCACCAATGTCGAGGTCAACACGGGTGACGTCATCCGCGTCGTCACCGGCAATGGCGGCGGCTTCGGCGATCCCGCCCGGCGCAGCCGCGAGGCGATCGAGCGCGACATCCTGAACGGCTACCTGACCCCGGCGCGCGCCACCGAGATCTATGGCTACGAAGGCTGAGATCCGCGCTTCGTTGCGCGGCTAGACGGGCGGATGCCGGATCGCAGCTGATGATCCGGCATCCTGCAATCAGGACGGGCAGGCTGGCGTGAGCCCGCCGTCCGGCGAGGGCACCAGGCATTGTCGGTGCCTGTCCGTTTCGTCATGCCGAACGCTTTCCGAGTTTGCCGGTTTTCCGCGCTTTCGGGCGCGGCTGGCCACGCGGAAGGGCTTGCCGAACGGATGCCGGAGCGGGCAGCCTAAAGTTGCTCTCGGTCGTACAATTTTTGTCGACAAGTAAAATACAAATGATATGGTGAGTCAGGATCAAGGCGGTTCGCGCCCTGCGCCGCGAAGCCGAGAAGACAGGCTCTGAAGGAGAACCAAATGAAGTCCGCCATTTTTTCCGGCTGCATTCCGGCGCTGATGACGCCGTGCAAGGCTGATCGCACGCCCGATTTCGACGCGCTGGTGCGCAAGGGCAAGGAACTGATCGCCCACGGCATGTCGGCTGTCGTCTATTGCGGCTCGATGGGCGACTGGCCGCTCCTGAGCGATGCGCAGCGCATGGAAGGCGTGGAGCGCCTGGTGAAGGCCGGCGTTCCCGTTATCGTCGGCACCGGCGCGGTCAATACCGCGAGCGCTGTTGCGATCTCGGCACACGCGCAGAAGGTCGGCGCCCAGGGCCTGATGGTCATTCCGCGCGTCCTGTCGCGCGGTTCGTCGGTGGCGGCGCAGCGCAATCACTTCAAGGCGATCCTCGCCGCCGCGCCCGACCTGCCGGCGGTGATCTACAACAGCCCCCATTACGGCTTCGCCACCCGCGCGGACCTGTTCTTCGCGCTGCGCGCCGAGCATCCGAACCTGATCGGCTTCAAGGAGTTCGGCGGTCCGGCCGACATGACCTACGCGGCCGAACACATCACCAGCCGCGACGACACCGTCACGCTGATGGTCGGTGTCGACACCGCCGTGTTCCATGGCTTCATCTATTGCGGCGCCACCGGCGCGATCACCGGTATCGGCAATGCCCTGCCGAAGGAAGTGCTGCACCTCTTCACGCTCTGCAAGGCAGCGGCGAAGGGCGACGTCGAGGCCCGCGCCCGCGCCCTGGAGCTGGAGAGTGCGCTCAAGGTGCTGTCGTCCTTCGACGAGGGCGTCGATCTGGTCCTCTACTACAAGCACTTGATGGTGCTGAAGGGCGACGCGGAATACACGCTGCACTTCAACGAGAGCGACGTGCTGAGCGACAGCCAGCGCAACTATGCCGGCTCGCAGCTGGCGCTGTTCGAAACCTGGTACGCCGAATGGAGCAAGCAGTTCGGCAACGCCAAGAAGAACGCGGCCTGATCAAGAACGCGGCCGATCCGATCGGGCAAGATGACGAGGCCCTCCCG
>JAFKJZ010000705.1 GCA_017305815.1 Hyphomicrobiales bacterium | reverse complement strand
GCGAGCCGCTTGGCATCGGCGTTGCCGTCGGCGGCATGGTCGATACCGACCGTAGCGCCATCATCGCCGTCAACCTGGCGCCGGTGCTGAACGGTTTCGAACTCGGCGACATGCTGACGTGGCGCTATGGCCTGCCGGCGCTGCTCGATCACCATCCGCGCGCGCTGCTCGTCGGCGACCGCTGGTTCGGCAAGGGGCGCGGCATGCAGAATTTCGCCGCCGTCTATACCGGCGAGGTGCTGGGTTGCGCGCTCTATCGCGGCGGCCACCTCTGTCGCGGCCGCAACGGGGCCGGCGGCGAACGCGGCCACCCCTTCGTGCAGGTCGACGGCGCGCTCTGCGCCTGCGGCCGGCGCGGCTGCTGGGAAACGATCGCGACCGTCGGCTGGCTGCGCCGCCAGGCGCGCGCGATCGGCATCGACGCGCCCGACGAGATCAATTCGCGCCGCCTGGTGGCGCTTGCCGGCGCCGGCGTCCCCGG
Source organism: Hyphomicrobiales bacterium (assembly GCA_017305815.1). Classification (GTDB taxonomy): domain Bacteria; phylum Pseudomonadota; class Alphaproteobacteria; order Rhizobiales; family Kaistiaceae; genus Kaistia; species Kaistia nematophila. The sequence goes on along the minus strand of JAFKJZ010000705.1, from coordinate 1,051 downwards.
TGCGCGCGACCTGCTCGATCTCTATGCCCGCAACGTCGCCGTTGGCATTGCCAATTTGCAGCAGACGGTGGCGCCGAATTTCTACGTTCTGCACGGCGACGTCGTCGGCGGCGGGGAAATCATGGCGGAAGCGATTGCGGGACATGTCCGCGCCCTCGTACCATCGCGCAGCGGGGGGGAGATCAGCTTCGCGATCGGAGAGACGGAAGACCGCGCGGCATTGCTGGGCGCGGCCGGTCTTGTCCTGTCGGAGCTGCTTCAGTTTCCATTGTAGGGTTCGACGCAGGGGGAGTGCTTCATGGTCTACAAGATCGATCCGGAGATTGATCGACACTACATCGAGGAGTTCCGGCAGAAGCCGATCGGGGCGCACAGCCCCGGCCTGCAGCGCCTCCTCAACACCATGCGCCATGATCCTTCGGGCCGGCAGGTGGTGCTGGTCTGCAAGCGCCCGTTCCAGGAATGGGTGCTCGGCCTGATGCCGGCCGACCGGCGCGAGCCGATCGCGATCGAGGACGGGCCCGTGTTCACCGACATCGAAGAGGCGGAATGGGAAGTCTTCCGTCGCCGCTGGCGCCTTTTGACGGGCGAAAGCATCAATCGGCCGCTGCGCGACTGATCCTTCCCGTTCGAACAGCCGGTCGCTGCCACAGCGATCCCGTTTCATGCGCCAATCTGGACTTCATTCCATGCTCAAGATCGTCGGCTATCCGGACCGTTACAGCGTCGCCCCGGGCGAGGAGATCGCTTTCAAGATTTCGCTCGAGGAGGGCGACACGTTCGAGGCCCGGCTGGTCCGCGTCGTCAATGGCGACTGCAATCCCGCCGGCCCCGGCCTGAAGTTTCCCCATATCCCGACCGAGATCGACGGTGTTCACGCCGGCAAGCCGCAGCGCATCGACGCCGGCTCCTACATGATCGCATCCGACCTGCCGGCGATTGCTTCGCGGACCTTCTCCTTTCTCGGCTTCGTCTGGCCGACGCTGCCGAAGCGCGGCGAGCAGGTGATCGCGGCGCAGTGGGACCCGGCGACGCAGGCCGGCTTCCAGAT
>JAFKJZ010000704.1 GCA_017305815.1 Hyphomicrobiales bacterium | reverse complement strand
CGACATGGCCGTGATGGACGTCGCCCGTGCGGCCCGGCAGGCGGATGCGGCGAAGCTCGACCTCGCCTTCCGCGTCGAAGAGGCAGAAGAAGATCGCCTCGGCATGGGCGGAAACGACCGCGACATTGACGCCGGTCGTGGTCGGCGTGACGCCGAGCGGTTCGGCCGATCCCTCGCCGAAAGGAATGCCGGCCACCATCAGCTTGCCGCCGCCAGATCCCGATAGAGCCTCGCATAGGCGGCTGCCGGCCGGGTCCAGGAAACATCGGTCTTCATGGCGTTCTTCTGCAGCTTCTTCCAGCTCGGACGGTCGCGCCAGAGCGCGGCGATGCGCAGGATCGCGCCTTCCAGCGCGTCGCCGGAGACGGGGTTGAACTGGATGCCGGTGCCGACCCCGGCGGCGAGCGCCACCTCGTTGGCGTCGATCACCGTATCCGCCAGACCGCCGACGCGCGACACCAGCGGCAGCGCGCCATAGCGCAGCGCGCAGAGCTGCGTCAGCCCGCAGGGTTCGAAGCGCGACGGCACCAGGATCACGTCCGAGCCGGCCTGGATCAGATGCGCCAGCTCCTCGTCATAGCCGTTCAGCATGCCGACGCGGCCGCGATGCAGCGTGGTGGCGGCGGCAAAGCCGTTCGCGAGCCCCGGTTCGCCCGAGCCGAGCAGCGCCAGTTGCCCGCCGGCGCCGAGCAGCGCCGGCAGCCGTTCCAGCAGGAGGTCTAGCCCCTTCTGCCAGCTCAACCGGCTGACGACGCCGAAGATCAGCGCATTCGGATCGACGTCGAGCCCGAGCTTCTGCTGCAGCGCCTTCTTGTTGGCGGCGCGGCCGGCAAGGCGCGCCAGATCGAAGGGCGCGGCGATCCTCGGATCGTCGGCCGGGTTCCAGACCCCGGTGTCGATGCCGTTCAGGATGCCGGAAACCGCGTTGCCGCGGGCGCGCAACAGGCCGTCGAGCCCCATGCCGCCCTCCGGCGTGCGGATCTCGGCCGCATAGGTCGGCGACACGGTGGTGATGCGGTCGGAAAGCTGCAGGCCTGCCTTCAGGAATCCGATGGTGCCGTAATATTCGACGCCGTCGATGGCATAGGCGTGGGCCGGCAAGCCGAGGGCCGGCAGCAGGTCCCGGCCATACTGGCCCTGGAAGGCGAGGTTGTGGACGGTCATCACCGTCGGCACGGCCGGACGGTCGGAATAGCGCAGATAGGCGGCGGTCAGGCCCGTCTGCCAGTCATGCGCGTGGATGACGTCCGGCTTCAGCTTCGGCACCAGCCCCTGCCCGATCTCGGCCGCCACGCGCGAAAGCGCGGCGAAGCGAAGCGGATTGTCGAGCCAGTCCTTGCCACCGGCATCGACATAGGGATTGCCCGGCCGGTCGAAGAGATGCGGCGCGTCGAGCACCAGAAGGTCGAGCCCCGCCGCATGCGCCTTCAGAAGCCGGGCGGCGCGGCCGAACAGGCCGGCGAAGGGGTGCACGACCTCCGGCTTCTTCAGAGCCGCCAGCACGGCCGGGTAGCCCGGAACCAGCGTCGTCACCGCCACA
>JAFKJZ010000703.1 GCA_017305815.1 Hyphomicrobiales bacterium | reverse complement strand
CCGGTCTCACCATGGGCGTCGACCAGATGGGCACGATGTTCGCGCGCCGGGAAGGCACCGATCCGGAGGCGCTGCCGGTCTATGTCGGCAGCCATCTCGACACGCAGCCGACCGGCGGCAAGTTCGACGGCGTGCTCGGCGTGCTGGCCGGGCTGGAGCTGGTCCGCTCGCTGAACGACCTCGGCGTCAGGACGAAGCGTCCGATCGTCGTGACGAACTGGACCAATGAGGAGGGCGCCCGCTTTGCGCCCGCCATGGTGGCGTCCGGCGTGTTCGCCGGCGCATTTCCGCTCGACTACGCCTACAGCCGGCAGGATCTCGACGGCAAGACCTTCGGCGAGGAGCTGAAGCGTATCGGCTGGGTGGGCGAGGAGAAGGTCGGCGACCGCCGAATGCACGCCTATTTCGAATACCATATCGAGCAGGGGCCGATCCTGGAGGCCGAGGACAAGCAGATCGGCGTCGTGACGCACTGCCAGGGCCTGTGGTGGCTGGAGTTCACGCTGACCGGCCGCGAGGCGCATACCGGCTCGACGCCGATGAATCTCCGCGTCAATGCCGGCCTCGCCATGGCGCGCATCTTCGAGATGGTGCAGGCGGTCGCGATGGAGAACCAGCCGGGCGCCGTCGGCGGCGTCGGCCAGGTGTTCTTCACCCCCAATTCCCGAAACGTGCTCCCGGGCAAGGTCGTCTTCACGATCGACATCCGTACGCCCGAGCTTGCTAAGCTGAACGCCATGCGCGCACGGATCGAGAAGGAGGCCGCCGCGATCGCCGAGGCGCTCGGCGTCGGCTGCGCGATCGAGGCGGTCGGCCATTTCGATCCCGTCACCTTCGACCCGACCCTGGTCGGCCGCGTGCGCGGCGCGGCCGAGCGGCTCGGCTACAGCCACATGGATATCATCTCCGGCGCGGGCCATGATGCCTGTTGGACGGCCAAGGTGGCGCCGACGACGATGATCATGTGCCCATGCGTCGGCGGATTGTCGCATAATGAGGCAGAGGAGATCAGCCCGGAATGGGCGGCGGCCGGAGCCGACGTGCTGCTGCACGCCGTGCTGGAGACCGCGGAAATCGCCGACTGAGCCGGACCTAAAAACAATGGGCTGGCAAAGCCGGCCACGAGACCAGAGGGAATTTCACCATGTCGACGGTAATCAAGGGCGGAACCATCGTAGCGGCGGACCGCAGCTACGAGGCTGACATCCTCATCGAAGGCGAGACCATCAAGGCGATCGGGCCGGACCTCGCCGGCGACACGGTCGTCGATGCGTCGGGCGCCTACATCATCCCCGGCGGCATCGACCCGCACACCCATCTGGAAATGCCCTTCATGGGCACGACGGCGGCCGAGACCTGGGAAAGTGGCACTTTCGCCGCCCTTTCCGGTGGCACCACGACTGTGGTCGATTTCGTCATTCCCGGCGAGGCCGGCATGCTGGCCGCGCTGGAGGAATGGGAAGGCCGCGCCACGCGCCAGGCCTCGTCCGACTATTCCTACCACATGTGCGTCACCGGCTGGTCGGAGAAGCATTTCGACG
>JAFKJZ010000702.1 GCA_017305815.1 Hyphomicrobiales bacterium | reverse complement strand
CCATGACCGACTGGAGCCGCTCGGTCGGCCGGGGCGCGCGGGTCGGCGAGACACTGCTGTGGGCCTCGGCCGGCCTCGTCGTACTGACCGCCCATGTCGGCGCGGCAGCCTGGCTGATGCAGGAGCCGCCGATCGTAGCCGCCGACTCCTCGCCGCCGCCCGCGATCATGATCGAGCTGGCGGCGGAACCCGAAGCCGCCGTCACCGAGAAGACGGAAATCTCGCAGGAAACCACCAGCCAGTCGGAGATCGCGCCGAACATGGCCGAGCCGATCGACGAGCCGACGCCCGAAGAGGTGCAGCCGGTCCAGGAAGTCGCCGAGGCGGTGCAACCGGAGGAGATCCTCGAAGAGACAACGCCACCGGTGCAGGAAGTTGCGGAGATTGAGCCCGTGGTCGACGAGATCGAGCCGGTCGATGACGAGACCGTAGAGATCGAGAACATCGCCGTGCCCCTCCCCGCCCCGCGCCCGAAGCCGCCGGAGCGCAAAATGGTCGAGGAAACCCGTCCGAAGCCGCCCAAGGAGCGGACCAGGAAGCCGGCGCGTCCGGCGCCCTCCGCCTCGTCGAAGGCCAGCGTCGAGGCGGCGGCGCAGGTGAAGCCATCCAACCGCACGGCGGCGCGCCAGTCGACGAGCGGACTGTTCTCCTCGTCGATGACGCCGGCCAAATGGCAGTCGCGGCTGATGGCGCATCTCGAACGGCGCAAGCGCTATCCTTCCGGCGCCCAGTCGCGCGGCGAGGTCGGCACGGCCACGGTCCGCTTCAGCATCGACGACAGTGGCAACGTGCTGACCGTAGTGCTCGCCGGCTCTTCCGGCTTCCCGGAGCTCGACCAGGAAGTGCTGGCGCTTGTCCGTCGCGCCTCGCCGGTGCCGGCGCCGCCCCCCGGCGCCAACAAGACCATCACCGCGCCGGTGCGCTTCCGGCCGCTCTGATCGCCCGCCGCAGATGCGGGCCCTGCCCCGGTCGGCGAGCAACCCCAGCTCCGCCTGGCCGGGAACTAGAAACGGGCGGCCCCTGACCTCGGGCCGCCCGTTTCTGTTTCCGTGCCGCACGCGCGCCGGAGCGCGCGAAGCCATCGCTCAGAGGTCGATATGCATCTGCGCGATCGCCTGGTCGACGTCGGCGATGATGTCGTCGATGTGCTCGATGCCGACCGAGAAGCGCACCAGCCCATCGACCACGCCCATCGCCTCACGCTCCTGGCTCGGAATGTCGAGGAAGGCCATGGTGGCGGGCATCTGGGTCGTCGTGCGCAGGCCGCCGAGGCTGGCCGCGAAGGAGCAGAGCTTGAGCCGCTTCAGCAGCCGCACGCCCGACGCCTCGTCGACGACGCAGAACGACAGCATGGCGCCGCCATCCTTGAGCTGCTCCTTGGCGGAGGCGTAGTTCGGGTGCGATTCGAGGCCCGGATAGAACACGCGCTTCACCTGCGGGTGCTTCTCCAGGTATTCGGCGAGCTTGCGGGCGTTGGCGCACTGCTTCTCGAGGCGCAGCGCCAGCGTCTGCGCGCCGCGCAGCAGCAGCCAGGCGTTGAACGG
>JAFKJZ010000459.1 GCA_017305815.1 Hyphomicrobiales bacterium | reverse complement strand
GTTGCCGCGGAACGAGAACGACAGGTTGGAAATGCCGCCCGAGATATGCGCATGCAGCAGGTTCTGGCGGATCCAGCGCGTCGCCTCGATGAAGTCGACGCCGTAATTGTTGTGCTCCTCGATGCCGGTCGCGATCGCGAAGACGTTCGGATCGAAGATGATGTCCTCGGGCGGATAGCCGATCTCGTCGACCAGGATGCGATAGGCGCGCGCGCAGATCTCGATCTTGCGCTCGAAGGTGTCGGCCTGCCCCTTCTCGTCGAAGGCCATGACCACGACGGCGGCGCCGTAGCGGCGCAGCTTCTTCGCCTGCTCGCGGAACGGGTCCTCGCCTTCCTTCATCGAGATCGAATTGACGATCGGCTTGCCCTGGACGCATTTCAGGCCCGCCTCGATCACCGACCATTTCGACGAGTCGATCATCACCGGCACGCGGGCGATGTCGGGCTCGGCCGCCAGCAGGTTGAGGAAGGTGACCATCGCCGCCTCGGAATCGAGCAGGCCCTCGTCCATGTTGACGTCGAGGATCTGCGCACCGTTGGCGACCTGCTCGCGTGCGACGTCGAGCGCCGCCGCATAGTCGCCGGCGGTGATCAGCTTGCGAAACTTGGCCGAGCCGGTGACGTTGGTGCGTTCACCGATATTGACGAAGACGGCGGTGGCGTTGGTCATGAGGCGAGTTCAAACGGTTCGAGGCCGGAAAGGCGCAGCTTGGGAGCGACGGTCGGCAGGGCGCGCGGCGCGAGCCCCTCGACCGCTTCGGCGATGGCGTTGATGTGCGCCGGCGTGGTGCCGCAGCAGCCGCCGACGACATTGACGAGGCCGGAACGGGCGAACTCGCCGACCAGCACGGCCATGGCGGCCGGGCTCTCGTCATATTCGCCGAACTCGTTCGGCAGGCCGGCGTTCGGATAGGCGCAGACCAGCGTGTCGGCGACGCGCGAGATCTCGTCGATATGGGCGCGCATCTCGCGCGCGCCGAGCGCGCAGTTCAGGCCGATCGAGAACGGCCGCGCATGGCGCAGCGAATACCAGAACGCCGTCGGCGTCTGGCCGGAAAGCGTGCGGCCGGAAAGATCGGTGATCGTGCCGGAGATCATCACCGGCAGCTCGATCCCCTTCTCGTCGAACACGTCCTCGACGGCGGCGACCGCCGCCTTGGCGTTCAGCGTGTCGAAGATCGTTTCGATCAGGATGAGGTCGGCGCCGCCATCGATCAGGCCGCGCGTCGCCTCGGCATAGGCGTCGCGAAGCTCGTCGAAGGTGACGGCGCGAAAACCCGGATTGTTGACGTCGGGCGAGATCGAGGCCGTGCGGTTGGTCGGGCCGATGGCGCCGGCGACGAAGCGCGGCCGTCCCGTCTCGGCGGCGACGGTGTCGGCGGCGCGCTTGGCGACGCGCGCGCCCTCGAGATTGAGCTCGTAGGCGAGTTCCTCCATGCCGTAATCGGCCTGGGCGATGGTCGTCGACGAGAAGGTATTGGTCTCGACGATGTCGGCGCCGGCCTCGAAATACTGGCGATGGATCTTCTCGATCGCGTCGGGCTGGGTGATGACCAGGAGGTCGTTGTTGCCCTTCAGGTCGCGCGGCCAGTCCTTGAAGCGCTCGCCGCGGAAATCGGCTTCCGAGAGCTTCAATTGCTGGATCATCGTGCCCATGGCGCCGTCGAGCACGAGAATGCGCTCGGAAGCAGCGCGCTTCAGGTCGGCAGTGGACGTCGAACTACTCATGGTCTTCTCTCCGCGTTCACTGCATTGCCGCCTCTCCCACAGGGAGAGGTCGGGGTGAGAGCCTTGGGGCTCCCTCGCCGCACGAACGATTCCGTCAACACGCCTTCGATATCACCCAACCCGCTCCCGGGGGGAGAGGGACGAGAGCGCTTCAACCCCATCCGCCTTCGCCGGCCGCATGCCGAGCAGGTGGCAGATGGCGTAGACGAGGTCGGCGCGGTTCATCGTGTAGAAATGGAACTCGTTGACGCCGCGGTCCACCAGATCGAACACCTGTTCGGCGCAGACGGCCGCCGCCACCAGCTGGCGGGTCGAGGCGTCGTCCTCCAGCCCTTCGAAACGGGCGGCGAACCAGGCCGGCACGCTGGCGCCCGCCTTTTCGGCGAACTTCGCCGTCTGGGTGAAATTGATCACCGGCACGATGCCCGGCACGATCGGAATGTTGATGCCCGCCGCCGCGGCGCGGTCGAGGAAGGCGGAATAGAGGTCGTTGTCGAAGAAGAACTGCGTGATGGCGCGCGTCGCGCCGGCGTCGACCTTGCGCTTCAGGTTGTCGAGTTCCGTCTGCCAGTCGCGGCTTTCGGGATGGCGCTCGGCATAGGCGGAGACGGAAACCTCGATTTCCGGATGGCGGCGGCGGATGGCCGTGACGAGGTCGGACGCCTGGGCATAGCCGTCCGGATGCGGCTGGTACACCGTGCCGAGGCCGGTGATCGGGTCGCCGCGCAGCGCCACGATGTGGCGCACGCCGGTTTCGGCGTAGCCGTCGACGACGGCGTCGATCTCGGCCTTGCTGGCGCCGACGCAGGTCAGGTGCGCCGCCGGCTTCAGCGACGTCTCCTGCAGGATGCGCGCCACGGTGGCGTGGGTGCGCTCGCGGGTTGAGCCGCCGGCGCCATAGGTCACCGAGACGAAGGACGGCGACAGCGGCGCGAGCCGCTCGATCGACGCCCACAGGGTCTCTTCCATCGCTTCCGTCTTGGGCGGGAAGAACTCGAACGAGACCTTCAGCCCCGATGCGCCGACGCCATTGCGGCTCGCCCGATCGATCGTCTCACGCATCACGCCGTCTCCAACCCCTTCGAGGCCCCGGCCACCACGAAGCGCGGATCCCGCGCCAGCCAGAGCGTTACTGTCAATTGTTCGGTCGCGGAGTTCGCCGCGAGATCGGTAGCCCCGTCGAGCACGAGGCCGGCCTGCTCGATCCAGCCGCGCATCACCTCGTGCGAGAAGCCGAGCCGGCGATGCGCATGGCGCTCGCGCAGGAATTCGAGCCCGTGCGGGGCGAAATCGACCACCAGCAGCCGGCCGCTCGGGCGCAGCACGCGCGCGGCTTCTTTCAGCGCCACGGCCGGATCGTCGAGATAATGCAGGACCTGATGGATCGCCACGAGGTCGAAGCTGTCGCGCGGCATGGGCAGCTTCATGATGTCGCCATGGCGGATCTGCGCGTGGGCGACGCCGGCCTTGTCGAGATTGGCGCGGGCGACGGACAGCATCGCCGTCGAGGCATCGATGCCGACGCCCTTGCGATAGAGCGGCGCGAACAGTTCCAGCATCCGGCCGGTGCCGGTGCCGATGTCGAGGAAGCTGTCGATCGGCTTCGCCCCGAGCAGGTCGCGCATCGCCGCCTCGACGGCGGTGTCCGGCACATGCAGCGAGCGGATCGTGTCCCAGTCGGCGGCGTTCTCGGTGAAATAGCGCTCGGCGTTCTGCGCGTGCTCGCGCTTGACGCCGGCGAGCCAGTCGCGATCGCGCGCCAGCGCCGTGTCGGCGGGATCGGCGAGGCCGACGAGATCCTGCACCAGCCGCCGTTCGGCGCCGGATTCGGAGATGCGGTAATAGACCCAGGCGCCCTCGGGATTGCGCTCGATCAGGCCGGCCTCGGTCAGGAGCTTCAGATGGCGCGAGATGCGCGGCTGCGACTGGCCGAGAATGGCGGTCAGGTCCTTGACGGTGAGTTCGCCGGAGGAGAGCAGCGCCAGGATGCGATAGCGCGTCGCCTCGCCGGCCGCCTTCAGCGCCGTGATGATCGCGTCTGTCGAAAGAGCCGCCTGGCCCGCCATGGTTCTACGCTCCGCCCGCCCGAGACCCGGCCACAAAGCCGCTTCGAGTTGACGGAAGATATAAACATATCTTTATATCTGTAAAGAGACTTGTCAGACGATCTCCACGCTTTGCGCCGCCCGATCGGCGATCGCGACGCGGATCCGCGCGGCCGAGAAGCGTCCGGCGAGATCGACGAGATCGTCGATCGCCGCCTCGAGCGCGCCCTCCCCGTTCGCCTGCAGCGTGACGACGGCGCGGCGCGTTTCCGGCGTCACCAGCGAGCGCGCGTCCTGCCGCCAGTTCCAGCGCCGGCAGAGCACCTTCTCGGCGTCGGCATAGACGACCTCGCCCTCCTTCGGCGGATCCTCCGCCGACGCGCCGGCCCCGTCCTCGCCCGCCGCCATGTCGAAGAAGCTGTCCCCGGGGCGGGCGAAGCGGAAGGCGAGATCGCCGGAGATCCGGTCAATGTCGTCGGCGCCGAGCGGCAGGACATGGGTGAGCGACACGGCGTTGTAGGCGTCGACGAAACTGTTGATCGCCGGCAGCGGCCGATCGGCCAGCACGTTCTTGACGAGGCGCTCGACCGAGGAACGGTAGCTCGTCTTCTTGATGCCGAAGGCGCGATAGGCGCGGCGCCAGGCGGCGACGCCCGGGATCTCGGAAAGCTCGGTCGCGCCCCAGCGACGGCGCGTCTCCGCCTCGCGCTCGGCGATAAGCGCCGCGAGCTCCGCCTGCCGCTCCGGCCGGATCTCCAGATCCTCGGCGACGACCAGGGCGACGCGGAAATCGGGAAACGCGGTGACGATTTCGGAGATATCGAGGCGCATGATCCATCCCTTCGGAGCGACGCCCGTGTTTGCCCTGACGGCGGCGGCTTGCAAAGGTCCGCCATTCCGGAAGCGCCGGGCCGAAACGAAAAAAGGCGGCGCTTGCGGCGCCGCCTTTCGCGAGGACGTTCCAGGCCCTACTCCGCCGCGGCGGCGAGGCCTTCCGTCGACAGGCCCAGCTTCTTGGCGACGCCGACGCCGTATTCCGGATCGGCGCGGTAGAAGTGCACCAACTGGCGATTGACGATCTCGACCGGCACGCCCTGCATGGCGGCGGCGAGGTTGCTGAACAGACGGTCCTTCTGCTCGGCGTTGAACAGGCGGAACAGGTCGCCCGGCTGCTTGTAGTCGTCATTGCCGATGCGGTGGTTGAACCGATCGGCATCGCCCTTGAGCTTCAGCGGCGGCTCGGCCACCGACGGATCCTGCTTCGGGCCGTTGAAGGAATTCGGCTCGTAATAGGCGTCGTTGTTGGTCGCCGGCGGGAAGAAGCGCATGGCTCCGTCCTTGTGGTAGTTGTGCACCGGCACCTTCGGCGCGTTGACCGGCAGCGCCTCGTAGTGGGTGCCGAGGCGGTAGCGATGCGCATCCGCATAGGAGAAGATGCGCGCCTGCAGCATCTTGTCCGGCGAGAAGCCGATGCCCGGGACGATGTTCGACGGCGAGAAGGCGACCTGCTCGATCTCGGCGAAGTAGTTTTCCGGGTTGCGGTTCAGCTCCAGGATGCCGACGTCGATCGGCGGATACTCGGCATGCGGCCACACCTTGGTGAGGTCGAACGGGTTGTACGAGGTCTTGTCGGCGTCGGTCTCCGGCATGACCTGGACCTGCACCTTCCACTTCGGGAACTCGTTCCGCTCGATGGCACCGAACAGGTCTTCCTGCGTCGATTCGCGGGTCTTGCCGACGACGTCGGCCGCCTCGGCATTGGTCCAGTGCTCATGACCCTGCAGGGTCTTGAAGTGGAACTTGACCCAGAAGCGCTCGTTCTGCGCGTTGATGAACGAATAGGTGTGCGAGCCGTAGCCGTTCATCTTGCGCACAGAGGTCGGCAGGCCGCGATCCGAGAACAGGATCGTCACCTGGTGCAGGCTCTCCGGCGACAGCGACCAGAAATCCCACATCGCCGTCGGCGAGCGCAGGTTGGTCTTCGGATGGCGCTTCTGCGTGTGGATGAAGTCCGGGAACTTCAGCGGATCGCGAACGAAGAACACCGGCGTGTTGTTGCCGACCAGGTCCCAGTTGCCGTCTTCCGTATAGAACTTGAGCGCGAAGCCGCGCACGTCGCGCTCGGCGTCGGCCGCGCCGAGCTCGCCGGCGACGGTCGAGAAGCGGGCGATCATCGGCGTCTTGGCGCCGGGCTGCAGCGCCTTCGCCTTGGTGTATTTCGAGATGTCGCCGGTGACGGTCAGCCTGCCATACGCGCCCCAGCCCTTGGCGTGCACGACGCGCTCGGGAATGCGCTCGCGATGCTGATGGGCGGGCTTCTCGACCAGTTGCCAGTCCTGCAGCAGCACGGGGCCGCGCTCGCCGGCAGTCAGGGAATTCTGGTTGTCCGCGACCGGCGCGCCGGCCGTCGTCGTCAATTTGTCCGTCATGACGCCCTCCAACTTGTGTGGCGACAATTCGAGCCGCCTTCGGGATGGCCGTAAGATGCCACGCGATTAGACCGGTTCCAAATCATATTGAATGCGAGTTGCGATAAGAATAACTTATCGAACATGTCCCAAACCCATTCCCGGCGAACCCAACCGTGATCACGCTCCGCCAGCTCCGCTATTTCGAAGCGGTCACCCGCCATCTGCATTTCGGCAAGGCGGCGGCCGAATGCGCTGTCACCCAGCCGGCGCTGTCGCAGCAGATCTCCGAAATGGAGGCGACGCTTGGCGTGCCGCTGCTCGAGCGCGGCGCGCGCCGCATCGCGGTGACGCCGAAGGGCGAGGAGATCGCGCGCCGCGCCGTGCGCATCCTCGGCGAGATTCGCGACCTGACCGATTTCGCACGCCATGGCGGCGGCGTGCTGTCCGGCCCGCTCCGCATCGGCGTCATCCCCTCGATCGCGCCCTATCTGCTGCCGAAGGCGCTGCCGCTGGTGCAGCGCACCTATCCGTCGCTGGAGCTGCAATTGCGCGAGACGCAGACCGGGGCGCTCGTCGACGAACTGGCGCAGGGCAAGCTCGACGTGGTGCTGATGGCCCTGCCGGTGCGCGACCCCGCCTTCGACAGCCTGCCGCTCTTCGTCGACCGCTTCCTGCTGGCGTCGCAGGCGGGATCGACCGCCTCGGTCGCCGGCTTCGCCAGCCCGGAGATGATTCCGCCCGACCGACTCCTGCTGCTGGAGGAAGGCCATTGCCTGCGCGACCAAGCGCTGACCTATTGCCGGATCCCGCGCTCGGAGAAGGTCAGCGGCTTCGGTGCGGCGAGCCTCTCGACGATCATGCAGATGGTGGCGAACGGCTATGGCGTGACGCTGCTGCCGGAAATGTGCGTCGCCGTCGAGGCGCGCGACGCCCGCATCGTGCTCTCCCGCTTCGGCGAGCCGGAGCCGCAGCGCGAGATTGGCCTGGTCTGGCGGCGCTCGTCGCCGCGCCGCGGCGATTTCGAGGCGCTCGGCCGCCTGCTGATGGCGGCGGCCCGGCCAGCGCTGGACGATGATTCGCCCCTCGATGCCGGAGCAGCACCGGCGATCGCACCCGAACTTGCCAGGGCCTGAGAGGTCCCCCGCGACTGGCACCGCCGGTCGCCATGCTCTAGCTTGGCCGTCGATCTCGACATCAGGGGTAGAACGATGCGATACGCACTGCTCGCCACCGCCGGCCTCATCTCCGCCCTCTGCATGGGCAGCGAGGCGCAGGCCAAGATCCCGCTCGTCAACGCCACCTGCCCGAAGAACATCGAGGTCCATGCCGACGAAGGCGGGCCGATCTACATTAATGGCAAGGAAGCCAAGCTGAAGAAGTTCAACGACAGCTACTTCGAGGCGAAGGGGAGCGGCGTGACGATCTCGCTGTCGATCAATCCGGATGGCTCCGCGAGCGTTTCCTACACCGGGAAGCACGGCGCCAACGGCGTCTGCACCGTCAGGTAGACGGATCCCAATTCGGCCGGGTACAGCGCCACACGCCACCCGGCCCGACAGGTCCCGCTCCCGCGCCTACCGCTTCACCGCAACGAGGAACAGCCGCGGGAATCGCAGCAGCACGCGGCCATCCGACATCGGCGGATAGCAGGCGGCGACACGTTCCAGATAGGCTTCGAGGAACGCCTCGCGGAGATCCGGCTCGATCGGCTCCAGATAGGGCCGAAGGCCGGTTCCCTTCACCCATTCGACGATCGCGGCGGCGTCGGCGAGCGGGTGGTTGTAGATCGTGTGCCAGACGTCGAGGCGGCTCGACTTGTCGCCCAGCGCCTCGAAATAGACGGAGGGCGACGGCAGCATCGGCCGCCGGATCGTCCGGTCGGCGAAGGCGCCGGCCCAGGGGCCGGAATGGGCCACCTCCTCCATCAGCATGTGGGTCGGCTCGCCCAGATTGTCCGGCATCTGCACGGCGAGCACGCCGCCCGGCCGCAGGCTGTCCATCAGCCGCACCAGCACGGCGAGATGATCCGGGATCCACTGGAACAGCGCGTTGGCGAACAAGAGGTCGACCGGCTCGGCCGGCGCCCAGCTGGCGATGTCGGCCTCGGCGAAGCAGAGCGCCGGCAGCCGTTTGCGCGCGGCGACCAGCATATCGGGGGCGGAATCAACCCCGACGATCGCGGCGGAGGGGAAGCGTTCGGCCAGAAGCTCGGTCGAATTGCCGGGGCCGCAGCCGAGATCGACGACGGAGCGCGCCTCCGCCAGCGGCACCTGCGCCAGCAGGTCGCGCGCCGGGCGCGTGCGCTCGTCCTCGAACTTCACATATTGGCTCGCCGACCATGCCAGCTGATCCATCTTGGCCCCCTGTCTCATTCCAATCCGTCCAACCTGCACGGCTTCGCCTGCAGAACATAGAAGCCGCGCGACCCGAACCTAGCCCCGTTCGGGGACATTTGCGTGAATGCCGGCCGCGCCTGCACGCGCATGCAATGCGCGGCCTGTCGGATTCGTTCAATGGCCCGCCGCTCCTGGCGGACCTTCGACGGCGCATCGGCAGCCCCGGAGGGCCGCGCCCCATGCCGCCGCACCGTCCCGATTGTACGCTCGACACAGCGACCGCGATCCTTGTGACGCGGATCACAGACAGGGACCGGGGTGCGTGAGAAGCTGCAGTCAAGATGGCGCTCCGGAAGACGAGCCGCCCAACATGACAACTGGGAAGACGCACTCCTCCCAACGGCCGGTCCCTGCGACCGGCGCGGCCCGAGCCCGGCGCTGACCTCCGCCCTTCGAGCCGACTGACTTCCCGTGGCGCGACGGCGCGGCGGAACCGAGACCCTTGGCTCCCCCGAAACGGGGCCGAGGAAGGGCGAACGGCCTTGCCCCTGCCCCCCTAGACCCAGGCAGGGCCGTTCGCTGAACTCTTCGCCCGACACGGGCAAACCGCCATACCGGCAGGGCCGGTGGGGCGGCGGACGGTTCCCAGGCCCGCTGCGCCGCAGAGCGCGGGCCAGGGGCCGTCCGCTGTTTTTTGGGCTCCGATTCCGTCTTTTCCCATGCCGCGGACGCGGCCTTCGGCACCGCAGCAACACAATTCGTCGACATTGCCGCGAAAATCGCTACGACCGTTGCGATGAATGATCGATGCCCATGCCCGCTCGAAGAACGGCCATCCCGCCCACAGCACCACCGGCGTCGCCAGCGCAAACTCCAGCCAGCCCGACCCATGGCCGAGAATGCGTTGCAGCGGATTCCCCGGCATCAGGTGCGAGACCATGATCGCCATCAGTGGAA
>JAFKJZ010000331.1 GCA_017305815.1 Hyphomicrobiales bacterium | reverse complement strand
GTGAGGGTCTTTCGACCCGACATCCTCCGGCGTCATCCTCGCGCAGGCGAGGATCCATGCAGCCGGGTCTTCGCCGCGCGAAGACGACGAGCGTGGGAGTCCTGTCGAGGATCGCCTTCGGCAAATGTGGAGTGCCCGACACGGCACTGCCAGCAAAACAAAAACGCCGCGAACCGGGGGGCTCGCGGCGTCGGCAACCAGGCTGGATGAAACGGCTGGATCAGCCCTTCATCTTCTCCTGGAAGGTCTTGAGGTGCTTCTGCTGCGCCTCGATCATCTTCTCGCGGTAGATGCCGTAGATGACGTCGGTGTCGTGCAGCGTGACACCCTCGATGGTCGGCGAGGCGAAGACGGGCAGCTCGACGCCCTTCTTCGACAGCGCGTCGGCGGTGCGGGCGATCAGCTCATGCGTCAGGATCATCGCCAGAACGGTCGAGGAACCCGAGACCGGACGGCTCCAGCCCTCGATCGGGACGATGGCGTCCTCGACCGGCGAGTTGGTGTCGATGACGACGTCGGCGACATCCTTCAGGCGCTTGCCGGAGGAATGCTTAGCCGGCTTGTCGTTCGCCTTCGAGGTGACGGCGACGACGAACAGGCCGCGCGCCTTGGCGTAGAGCGCCGTCTCGATGCCGGCCGAGTTGGTGCCGGAATGCGAGTAGATGATGATCGAATCGCCGGGGTTCAGCGGCTGGTGGTCGAGGAACTTGTCGATGTAGTTCTCGGTGCGCTCCAGCCAGAGCAGTTCGCGCACGCCGCCGGCGCCGAGCACGTTGTGCCACATGACGCGCGGGTCGGTCAGCGGATTGAAGCCGACGAACGAACCGTAGCGCGGGAAGGCTTCCTGCGTCGGCAGGACCGAGTGGCCCGAACCGAACAGGTGGATCAGGCCACCCTGCGCGAGCGACTCCGAGAAGCGCTTGGCCGCCTCGGTCAAGGCGGCGTCGTTGGCGCTGCCGGCGGTCTCGATCAACTTGATCAGCCGGTGCAGGTAGAAATCGGACATCAGTCGTCTCCTTGGGGGATGGTATGAGGGAAAGGGGTCGGGAGCTGCGGCCGGCGGCCGTCAGATCCGCAAGGTGGAACGGATCTCGTAGCGGTCGCCCCGCATGATCGAGAGGGTGAATTCGAAGGGCCCGCGCGGATCGATGGCAAGGCGCTCGACGATGAAGGCCGGGCTGCCGACGGCGATTTCCAGCAGTTCGGCATCCTCGGGCCCGACAGAGCCGACGCGATAGATTTCCGTCGCCTCGGACGGCTTGATGCCGTAGCGGCGTTCGATCTGGCCATAGAGCGAACCGTCCGAAAGGTCCTCGTCGAGCAGGCCCGGCACGCGGTCGAGCCTAAGATGCGCGGTCTGCACGCCGATCGGCGAGCCGTTGCCGAGGCGCAGGCGGCGGACGAGCGCGACCGGCTCGCCCTCCTCGATCTCGAGCGCGGCCGCGACGCGGGCACTCGCCGGCACGATCTGCTGCTCCAGCATGCGCGAGCCGACGGTGAGCCCCAGCGCCGCCATTTCGTCGGAGAAGCTGGTGAGGCCGCGCGCGCCGGCGACCA
>JAFKJZ010000458.1 GCA_017305815.1 Hyphomicrobiales bacterium | reverse complement strand
CGGCGTGATGCTGCTGCCGCTCAGCCTGCCGATCGCGACGATCCCGTTCGTCGCCGCCAATCTCGCCCGCTGGATCCCGTCCGGCATCCTCGCCGGCCTCGGCCTGCTGGTCGCCGGCACCGGCGTGCTGCTGCTCGCCTTCGTGCCGGTCGGCGGCGCGCCGACGGCCTTCATCCTGCCGCTCGCGATGATCGGCGTCGGCGCCGCCCTGCCCTGGGGCCTGATGGACGACCTCGCCATCAGCGTCGTGCCGACCGAGCGCGCCGGCATGGCGACCGGCATCTTCGGCACCATGCGGGTGGCGGGCGAAACCGTCGCGGTCGCCGTCGTCGGCGCGCTGATGGCCGCCTTCGTCTTTGGTGGGCTCGGCGAACTGCCGGGCGACGTCGCCCCCCATGTCGCCAGCGCGCTGGCGGGCGGCAGCCTCGACCAGGCAAAGGCGCTCGCGCCCTCGATCGGCCACGACACCGCGCTGGCGGCCTATGGCGCGGCGTTCCGCGACACGATGCTGATCTGCGCGGCGATCACCTTCACCGCCGCGCTGGTCACGCTGGTGGCGCTGCGCTCGCGCAAGCCGAGAAAGGCCCGCGAGCCGCGAATGCTGGAGATCGGCGCATAGGCGGCGTGCGAAGGTCACCTCTCCCAAGGGGAGAGGTCGACGGCCGCAGGCCGGCGGGTGAGGGGTTGAGCCCTCCCCGCGCGATCGCAGCCCCTCACCCGGAGCTTCGCTCCGACATCTCCCCCTGGGAGAGATGAAACGGCGCGGTTGATCGATCCCGCCAAAAAAGAAGCCCCCTGCCGCGGCGCGGCCGGGGGCTTCTTCATTTCAAACGCCCGAGGGCTGCCGGATCAGTCTTCTTCCGGCTCGTCGCCGAGATTGGCGAGATCGGCCAGGTCCTGGTCACCGGGCTCCGCGTCGGCGACGCCGAGGCTCTCGGCCGACAGCCAGAACACCTCGCCCTCGCTCTCCTCGGTATCGAGCCAGAAGAAATCGAGATGCGGGTATTCGGCTTCGAGGATCTCGCGACCGGCGCCGATCTCGCAGAGCAGGCCACCGCCGGGATTGAGATGCGCCGGCACCGCCTCGAGAATTCGCCGGACGATATCGAGGCCATCGAGACCGGACGCGAGCGCCATCTCCGGCTCGTGCCGGTATTCCTCCGGCAACTCTTCCATGGCGATCTCGTCGACATAGGGCGGGTTGGTCAGGATCAGGTCGTAGCGCTTGTCGCCGAGCGGGGCGAACAGGTCGCCTTCATAGAGCTCGATGCGATTGCCGAGATTGTGCTCGGCGACGTTGATCTTCGCGACCTCGAGCGCATCCGGCGACAGGTCGACGGCGTCGATCTCGGCATTCTCGAACACGCCGGCGGCGAGGATCGCGAGCGAGGCCGAGCCGGTGCAGAGATCGAGCACGGTCTCGACCGACGACATGTCCTCGATCAGCGTGAACTCGTCGCCGCCGAAGAATTCGGAATGCAGGAGTTCGCCGATGAAGGAGCGCGGCACGATCACGCGCTCGTCGACATAGAAGGGCACGCCCTGGATATAGGCGCGGTTGAGCAGATAGGGCGTCGGCTTGCGGGTCGTCACCCGCGCCTCGATCAGGTCGGCGAGACGCTGGCGCTCCTCCGGCAGAAGGCGCGCATCGAGGAACGGCTCCAGCGTGTCGATCGGCAGCTTCAGGCCTTCCAGCACCAGATAGGCGGCATCGTCGAACGCGGTCGAGGCGCCATGACCGAAGGCAAGGCCGGCCTGGTTGAAGCGGCTGATCGCGTAGCGGAGGAAATCGCGGATCGTCAGGAACTGATCGGCGGGGCGGCTTGTTTCGGTCACGGCGGGCTCGTGCGTAAGGGACGGTTTCGCCCCGTCCTAGCAGGTCGGGACGCTTCGCGCATCTCTCCGCACTGCGATCTCGGGTGCCATGGGGACAGCCGGCGCTTCGATCGAAGCATGAAAGCGCGAGGGCCGTCTCGAATCACGCACGATACGCACGACCAGCCCCCTCACCCTGCAGGCTCCCGCAGGCGGGCGAGGGTTCCGGCCGGCGCTCCGCCACGGAGGTGGCGCGATTGCCGAACCACACGAAAGAAAGCCCTCTCCCGCACGCGGGAGAGGTTGGGGCGAGGGTCTTGCACCGCACCCGAATAAGAAGCGCCCGAACTCAGCCGGGCGTCGGTCCCGCCGGCGGCGCCAGCGTGCCGTTCGGGCTCAGCTGGTCGACGGTGGGAGGCAGGACCTTGGCGAGGATATCGCTGACCTGGTCCATCGGAATGCCGAGCTGGGTGCCGAGTTTCTGCAGTTCCTCGTTGCCCAGCGCCTCGCGCAACTGGTCGGCACTGATCGGCAGGTTGTTGCCCTGGCCGAGCCAGGAGGCGACCTGCGCCCCGAGGCCGGAACTCTGCAACTGGCTGAGCACGCCGTCGAGACTGCCGAACTGGGTATTGGCGAGCGCGCCGTTCAGAGCCTGGCCAAGGGCGTCCGGCTGGACGCCCTCGCCTTGCTGGCCCTGAAGCGCCGCGAGGACATTGCCGACAAGACCGTCAAAGATTCCCATGATGGTTCTCCTTCCAAACGGGACGTCGTTCTCTGCCCCCGACCGGAACGAGGCTACATGCCTATGACTACACCAACATTGCAGGGGCTACTGCCCCTTGGCCTTCAGCCGCTTGTTGCAGTCGCTCCAGTATTGCGGCCACTTGGCGCCCTCCGGCAGCTTGCCCGCCGCCTTCTTCGCCTGCCACTCCGCGCCGCAGGCGCGGATGCGGACGACGGCGGCCTGCTGGCCCGGGGTCATCTGCCGCTTGCCGGCAGTGGTCTTGCCGGTGTCGAGCTTGGCGGCGGCGTCGGGATCGGGCAGCGCCATGCCGAGATCCTCGTCCGTCGTCGCGGCCTTCGCCGAGCCCGCCTTGGCGGCAGGCGCAGCGGCGCCGTCCGGATTGGCGGCGGCATAATCCTTGGAGCACTGGCTCCAGAACTTCGGCCAGGTCTGGCCGGCCGGAACCTTGTTGGCGGCCTTCAGCTTGGCCCAGTCGTCGCTGCAGGACTGCATGGCGCCCGACTTGCCACCGGCCTTGGCGTCGGCAGCGGCCGGCGCGGCGGGCGTCGTCTTGGCCGTCGTGTTGGCCGTGGTCTTGGCGGCCTTGGTATCGGCGGCGGGCGCGGCAGCGGCTGCATCCGGGTGCGCAGCGGCATAGTCCTTGGAGCACTGGCTCCAGAATTTCGGCCAGGTCTGGCCGTCCGGAACCTTGTTGGCTGCCTTCATCTTGGACCAGTCGTCGCTGCAGGACTGCATGGCGGGCGACGAAGTCGCGGCGGACGCCGGCAGGGCCGACGCCAACAGGCCCAGCGACATGCTTGCGCCGACCAGGATGAGTGCGGATCGCATCTTCATAGTGCCGATCTCCCTTGGATGTCTCAACGACATCACCTTCCAACGAAGCCGCGACGGCGTCGCGCTTTCCCCGCGGGTTGAGGGAACATCCGCGCGTTGCAGGTGTCAATCTCCCGACACGCGCCGAGCCAAGAATCGTTGGCAGGATCGGCCAAGATCGCAACCGCTATTCACGCGGCCGCGATCTTGATTCTCTTCTACGGCTTATTACCGGCTGATCTTGCTACGGCGCGTTCTTGGCCAGCCAGGCCTTCATGAAGGCGATCTCTTCCTTCTGCGCCTTGATGACGGCTTCGGCCAGCTTCCGCGCTTCCGGGTCCTTGCCGTATTGCAGCTCGACCTCGGCCATGGCGACCGCGCCCTCGTGATGCGGGATCATCGCGCGGAAGAAATCGACGTCGGCATTGCCCGAATATTCGATCGCCATGTCCTGCATCATCGCCTTGTCGGCGGCGCGGAAGGCCTTGGTCGACGGGCTGTCGCCCGGCTGTTCCTTCGCCATGGCGCCATGGTCCATCTGGCCGTGATCCATCTTGGCGTGATCCATCTCGGCATGATCCATGGCTTCCTCGGCCGAAGCCGGCAGAATGGCGAGCGAAAGCGCGGCGGCGGCCGCCAGTTTCAGGATGGTGTTCATGATCGTTCGTCTCTGTATGAAAATGCGGGCATGGGGATGGCCGGCGCGGCCCGCGCGCTTCCGGCCCATGGCTTGACGACGGGGACGATCAGGCGCGAGGCGGCGGCAAGTCGGGACCGATCGACCGCTGCGCCGGCATGGCGTCGGAAAGCGGCCGCAGCCGCGCACCGGTCTCTCCGGCCGCAAACGCGGGCCCGGCGTCGAGCGCCGGGACGGTAGAGGTGATGGCGATGCAGCAGGCGGGCAGCGACGGCGCGGCGGCGGGAAGCGGATGCGGGGCGCCGGAAACCGCGACGACCGGCATGACATGCGCCATCGCGACGTGCGCCATCGCGCCGCCATGCGACGCGTTGCCCGATGGCAGGACCATCGCCGCATGCGGACAATCCGCCTGCCCGGCGTGATCGGCCATGGCCCAGGCCGACCCGGAACCACCCGGAAGCAGCAGGCTGACGACGATCAGGACGAGGGCGGCGAAACGCCGTGCGAGAGTCACGCCGTAAAACTGGCCACTCCGGCCGTCGCCGTCAATGTCCCAGATTTCTGTTCACGTCGGCCAGACGGGTGTTCAGCTGTCATTCAGCACTGATAGGCTGCAATGGCGAAGGTTCGAGGGAATGGCATGACGCGGAAGCAGGGACAGATCGATCGGCGGCGACTGATCGGGTTCGGCGCAGCCGGGCTCGGCGCGGGCCTTGCCGCCACCCCGCTCGCCGCGCCCTCGATCGCGCGCGCCGCCGACAGCCTCGTCTGGAAAATGGCGACGGCCTGGCCGAAGGACGCGCCCGGCGTCGGCGAAAGCGCGCAGCGCCTCGCCGACCGCATCGCGACGCTTTCCGACGGCCGCCTCAAGATCCAGGTCTTCGCCGCCGGCGACCTCGTCGCGCCGACACAGGTCTTCGACGCCGTCTCGACCGGCAAGGCCGAGATGGGCCATGGCTCGCCCTATTACTGGGCGGCCAAGGATCCTGCCTTCCACTATTTCTCCGGCGTGCCCTTCGGGCTGACGGCGAGCGAGCACATCGCCTGGCTCGATTTCGGTGGCGGCCAGACGCTCTGGGAGCGCGCTTACGAGCCGTTCGGAGTGCTGCCGCTCTATGTCGGCTCGACCGTGCCGCAGGCCGCCGGCTGGTTCAAGCGCGAGATCCGCACGGCAGAGGATTTCAAGGGGCTCACCATCCGCATCACCGGCCTCGGCGGCGACGTGCTGAAGCGGCTCGGCGCCAGCCCCGTGCTGCTGCCGCAGGGCGACATCGCGGCGGCACTTCAGACGGGCGCGATCGACGCGGCCGAATGGGTCGGCCCGTGGAACGACCTCGCGCTCAACCTGCCGCGCGCCGCGCCGTTCTGCTACATGCCGGCCTTCCACGAACTGGCGACGGCGATGGAGCTGATGATCGGCAAGGCGGCGTTCGCTGCGCTGCCGGCCGACCTGCAGGCCGTGGTGCGCACCGCCGCCGCGGCGGCCGCACTGGAGGTCTCGGCCGATTTCACCGCCAACAACATCCTCGCTTTGCCGACGCTGATCGAGCGCGGCACGGTGGTGAAGAGCTTCCCGAACGGGGTGATCGACGCGCTCGCCAAGACTTCGGCCGAGGTCCTGGCCGAGGTCGGCGAGGCGAGCCCGATGGCGCGCGAGGTGCATCCGGCCTTCATCGCCTTCCGCAAGAAGGCGGTCGCCTATGCCGCCGTCGCCGAAGGCGCGGCGCTTGCCATGCGGGCGCGCGCGCTGGCGATCTAGTCCAGCTTCTTCTGCAGGAAGACCAGGTCGAGATAGCGGCCGAACTTGAAGCCGAGCTCGGGCATGCGCGCCGTCTCCACAAAACCCTGCTTCTCGTGCAGGCGGATCGACACCGCGTTGCCGGCCTCGATGCCGGCGACCATCATGTGCTTGCCCTGCGCCCTGGCGGCCTCGACGAGGGCGGCAAGCAACGCCGAGCCGGCGCCCTTGCCGCGCGCCTCGCCCGCGACATAGATCGAGTTCTCGACCGTGAAGCGATAGCCTTGGAAGGCGCGGAAATCGCCATAGCTGGCATAGCCGAGCACGCGCTCGCCCTCGACCGCGACCAGCACCGGGAAGCCCTGCCCGATGCGGGCGCGGAACCAGGCGATACGGTTGTCGAGATCGACGAGATCGTCGTTCCAGATCGCCGCCGTGTTGACCACCGCGTCGTTGTAGATGGCCAGGATGGTGGGGAGGTCGGCCTCGGTGGCCGCGCGGATCGTCGTCATGCTCAAACCTGCTTGTAGAAGAATGTCGCCGAAGCGAGCCGCCCGTCCGGCGTCAGCGAATGGCCGGGCATGACGCCCATCTCCGTCCAGCCGCGCGCCCGGTAGAGCGCCTCGCCGGCCGAGCCGGTCTGGGTGTCGAGATGCGCCAGCGTCCGGCCGGAGGCGCGGACCACGTCTTCCGCCGCCTGCAGCAGCCGGCTGCCGAGGCCGCGGCGGCGGGCGCTCGAATGCACCAGCATCTTGCCGATCTCCGCCCGGTGCGGCCCGTTCGGCTGCGGCGCGAAGGTCACCACCACGGTGCCGACGATGCGCCCGTCGAGCTCGGCGACCAGCAGCACGCGGCTGCCGGCCTCGATCGCCGCCATCTGGCCGCCCCAGAACACCTCGCCCTCGGCCTGCGAAAAGCCGGCGAGGAAATTGACCGAGGCGCCATGCGCCACGGCGTCGACGAGGATGCCGGCGAGCGCCGGGGTGGCGGCGCGCGCCGCCGGCCCATCCAGGGACAGGATCGAAACCATCATGGCTCCATCGGTTGGTCTTTCGCCCAAAAACAAGCTTTTGCATCGTTTATGTCAATGATAAACTATCAGAATAGGAAAATTTGAACCGAAGCATAAGTACTTTTTATGGATATCGACCAGCTTCGCAGCTTCGACCGGATCGTGCGCGACGGCAGCTTCACCAAGGCGGCCGCCCGGCTCAACGTCACCCAGGCGACGATCTCGATGCGCATCCGCACGCTGGAGAGCCATGTCGGCGGCGCGCTGTTCACCCGCGGCCGCAAGGTCGAGCTGACCGAGCGAGGCGCCACCTTCCTCTCCTATGCCCGGCGCATCCTGGCGACCCTGCTCGAGAGCGAGGACGCCATGCGCAGCGTCGATCGCGGCCGCATCGCCTTCGCCTCGCTCCGCAGCCTGATCGAACCGCTGGCGACGCCCGCCGTCGTCGACTTCATGCACGCCCATCCCCGCGTCGAAGTGCGCTTCGAGGAAGGCCGCCACCGCGACATCGCCGAATGGCTGCATGACCGCAGCCTCGACCTCGCCATCATCGGCTGGCCGAACTTCGATCCGCTGCTCGAGGCGCTGGAGCCGGTCGCGATCCTGCGCGAGAAGGCCGTGCTCGCCGCCTCGCCGGCGCTGGCGCGGGAGATCGGGCCGCAGCCGACGCTCGACCGCATCTTCGCCGTCGCGCCGCATTTCCTCTCCTTCTTCTGGTGGCAGGTGACGCCCGACGCGATCGTCAGCCTGCGCCATCGCGCCCGCACCAGCTCGCAGGTGCTGTTCAGCTCCGGCCGCGCCCTGATCGAGCGCGGCGAGGCGATCGGCCACCTGCTCGAGGCCTCGATCACCCACGACCTCGCCGAGGGCCGGCTGATCGACCTGGCGCCGATCGACATGCCCGTGATCTGGCGCGATTCCGCCCTTGTCACCGGCAGTCCGGAGGCGCTCTCGCGCCCGCTCGTGGCCGAACTCGCCGACAGGATCGTCGCCCGCGCCGATGAACTTGGCGTGCTTCATGCCGGCCGGCGTTGAAAAGGCGCGTTTCAGCGCTTTGCGGCCAACATCCTTGATGCTATTGAGCGCGCCATGAGCACCGCGCCGCAAGACAACATCCGCAATTTCTCCATCGTCGCCCATATCGATCATGGCAAGTCGACGCTTGCCGACCGATTGATCCAGGCCACCGGCGGCCTGAGCGACCGCGAGATGAAGGAACAGGTTCTCGACTCGATGGACATCGAGCGCGAGCGCGGCATCACGATCAAGGCGCAGACCGTCCGGCTGGACTACAAGGCGAAGGATGGCAAGAACTACATCCTGAACCTGATGGACACGCCCGGCCACGTCGACTTCGCCTATGAGGTGTCGCGGTCGCTCGCCGCCTGCGAAGGCGCGCTGCTCGTCGTCGATGCCTCGCAGGGCGTCGAGGCGCAGACGCTGGCGAACGTCTACCAGGCGATCGACAACGACCTCGAGATCCTGCCGGTCCTGAACAAGATCGACCTGCCGGCGGCCGAGCCCGACCGCATCAAGGCGCAGATCGAGGAAGTGATCGGCATCGACGCCTCCGAGGCCGTGCTGATCTCGGCCAAGACCGGCATCGGCATCCCCGACGTGCTGGAAGCGATCGTCACCCGCCTGCCGCCGCCCAAGGGCGACGCCGACGCGCCGCTGAAGGCGATGCTGGTCGACAGCTGGTACGATTCCTATCTCGGCGTCATCGTGCTGATCCGCGTCATCGACGGCCACCTGAAGAAGGGCATGCGCATCCGCATGATGGGCGCCGACGCCGTCTACGACGTCGAGCGGGTCGGCTATTTCACGCCGAAGCTGGTGCCGGTCGAAAGCCTCGGCCCGGGCGAGATCGGCTTCCTGACCGCCTCGATCAAGGAAGTCGCGGATACGCGCGTCGGCGATACCATCACCGACGACAAGAAGCCGACCGCCGAGGCGCTGCCGGGCTTCAAGCCGGCGCAGCCGGTGGTGTTCTGCGGCCTGTTCCCGGTCGACGCCGCCGATTTCGAGGAACTGCGCGCCGCCATGGGCCGCCTTCGCCTCAACGACGCGTCGTTCTCGTTCGAGATGGAATCCTCGGCGGCGCTCGGTTTCGGCTTCCGCTGCGGCTTCCTCGGCCTCCTGCATCTGGAGATCATCCAGGAGCGGCTGGAGCGCGAGTTCAATCTCGACCTGATCGCGACGGCCCCATCGGTCATCTACAAGATCCTGCTGACCGATGGCAGCGAGATGGACCTGCACAATCCGGCCGACATGCCGGATGTGATGAAGATCGAAGAAATTGCGGAGCCTTGGATCCGCGCCACGATCCTGACGCCGGACGAATATCTCGGCGCCATCCTCAAGCTCTGCCAGGAGCGGCGCGGCATCCAGTCCGACCTCTCCTATGTCGGCACCCGCGCCATGGTCACCTACGACCTGCCGCTCAATGAGGTAGTGTTCGACTTCTACGACCGGCTGAAGTCGATCTCGAAGGGCTATGCCTCGTTCGACTATCACCTGACCGACCACCGCCCCGGCGACCTGGTCAAGCTGCAGATCCTCGTCAATGGCGAGCCGGTCGACGCGCTGTCGATGCTGGTGCACCGCACCCAGGCCGAGCGGCGCGGCCGCGCCATGTGCGAGAAGCTGAAGGATCTGATCCCGCAGCACCTGTTCGTCATCCCGATCCAGGCGGCGATCGGGGGCAAGATCATCGCCCGCGAGACCGTGCGCGCCATGCGCAAGGACGTGACGGCGAAGTGCTATGGCGGCGACATCACCCGCAAGCGCAAGCTTCTGGACAAGCAGAAGGAAGGCAAG
>JAFKJZ010000330.1 GCA_017305815.1 Hyphomicrobiales bacterium | reverse complement strand
ACCAGACTCCCACGTTCGGCGATCTGGTTGGTCCTGCCCTCCTCTAGAGGCTCCCCACCGCAAACGCATTGCTGCGCCTGCGGTGGGCCGGCCGGCGGATCTAGGGGCGGACCGCGCGGCCAGGTTCGTGAAGCTCGAAGACGGCGGTTCAACGCCGGTTGCGCCGCATGCCTTCTTGGGAGTGAGAACCGGCGGACCCGATCGGAACGCCGTCTATGCCCATCGGCGCCACCTTTGCGGGCGACGTGCAAGAAAAGCCCCCTACTCCACCATCAGCTTGCGCAGGCGTGGGGCGAGCGGGCGGACGATGTCGGCGTAGGGCTCGCCCTCGACGCGCATCGCCTCCAGCCGGGAGATGCCCTCGTCGACGAATTCGAGCATGGCGCGGCGCTGTTCGGCGGTGAGCGTGCCGCGCTCTTCCGCATGGGCACGCAGCGTCGCCAGCATGGCGCGGAACTCGTCCTCCGGCAGCGCCGCGATATAGCCGGTGACGGTGGCGCCGAGCGCCGCCTTCCAGCTGTCCTGGCTGAAGCCGGCGCGGCTGATGCGCCTCCGGCTCTGCGCGTCCGCCTCGAACCAGTCGTCGGCGGCGGTCTCGTCGAAGGCGAGCTTGCCGAATTCCGGCTCCAGCGCCTGCACCAGCTTCACGACGACGACCGCTTCCTGCTTGGTCAGCGCATAGGCCGGCGGCCCCAGCATCAGGAGGCCGAGGCAGGGCAGGACGCGGAGCGCCCGGATGGTGGAGCGGCTGAGCCGCACCGCGACGCGGAAGCGGGCCGGATGGGCCTTGCGCAGCGCGGCGCTCAGCATGATTGCCTCATCTCGGCCTGCGCCTTGCTGCCCGCCTGCTGCTGCACGATCGAGCCGCCGACCGAGGCGGCCTGCGCGGCGACCATGCCGCCGGTTCCGGCGAAGCCACCGAGGCCGCCGACCATCGACAAGGCGCCGCCAAGCATGGCGGCCTGCATCTGGCTGTCGGCCGCCTTCTTCGCGGCGTCGGCGCAGCGCATCGCCTGGCTCTGCGCCTGCTGCGCCACCTGCGCCTGCTTCCCCGTCGCCTTGTCCGTCGCCTTCGCCGCCGCGACCGCCTTGCCCGCCGGGGCCGGCGTCACCGACGCCTGCTGCGCCGTCTGGCTGCATCCGGCCGCGAGGAGGCCGAGCGCCAGGATCCAAATCGTCTTCATTTCCCATCTTCCGCTTTCCAGCTGCGGACAGCGGGCCGCCGGGAGCTTGGGCCGAAGCCCTGCCCGGACGCGGTTCCGGCGCACCGCCCGTCGCGGTGTCGCCGGCGCTGCTCGCGCGCATCGCCACGAAGCCCCCACCCCGTGAAGCCCGCCCGGCCTTGGCCGTCGGGCGGGACCGGATCTAGAGCGTCGGCGCGAAGGCGTCTTGGCAGGGAGCGAACGGACACGGCCCCGAGCGAACAAACGCGGGAAAATTCGATCGGAAACGAAGGAAAAGCGAACGAAACGCGCCCGGAACGCCGCGCCGCCTGCTGGAAACGGCGGCGCGCCCCGGGCGTCGAGGTTCGAACGAAGGCGCTATTCCGCCGGCACCATCCGGC
>JAFKJZ010000457.1 GCA_017305815.1 Hyphomicrobiales bacterium | reverse complement strand
TGGCTGGGGCGGGAGGATTCGAACCTCCGAATGGCGGTACCAAAAACCGCTGCCTTACCGCTTGGCGACGCCCCAGCAGGCGGGTCCGAAAACACCGCGCGACCGTCGTATAGACGGTTGGGAGCGTGCCCGCAACGGGAGAGCCACCCCGTCATCAACAGCCCTCTTCATCCGTCATCCACAGGCTCGTGCGACACCTTCACAAGCCCCCTTGCGGCTGGCGAATCCACTGTCTATAACCCGGCTCATCGGCGGTCACGGAGTGTAGCGCAGCCTGGTAGCGCACCTCGTTCGGGACGAGGGGGTCGCAGGTTCAAATCCTGCCACTCCGACCATCGATCTTCTTCACCCGATTGAAGAAATCCCGCGGCGTCCTGCACGGCAGAAGCCCCGCCTCCCCTCCCGAATTTCTGGACGAACGACTGCCCGCATCGCCTCGCGAGGCAAGTAACGCAGATCGACGTGCAAGCCCTCGCCGCCACCGCGCGACTGAATTGCCGCGCCTGCCGCATCCACGCACGCGACATCCGCAGCGACCGCCCCCCTCACTTCCGCCTTCCAGCCAACCCGTCGCCGCAACCGCGCCGCCGATCGGGAATCAGTCGCGAAATCGTGAGCGATTCGATCGAAGCCGGAGGCAACCCTGTCGTCCTCGTTTCGTTTGGCCGGAGACGGGAGGCGGAAGGACCAGTCATGACCAGACCTGTCGAACTTCTCGCGATCGGAGCCGTATCGCTTCTCGCCGTCACCGCCAGCCTGTCCGCAGCCGCGATGCCTCGCCCCGCCGGCAGCTCCGGCGACCCATCCGCCCTCACCCTCGTTCGCGACGGCTGCGGACAGGGCCGCTATCGCAACGCCTACGGCCACTGCCACTGGATCCCGACCGACCGCGCCCCCTACAACAATTATTACCTGAACGACTATGGCTGGGGCTACGCGCCGGACGGCACCTGGAGGGGCGGCGGTGAAAGCTATGGCGGCAGCATGGGCCATGGCGGCATGGGAGGCGGAGGCGGCATGGGCGGCGGCGGCATGGGCGGAGGCGGCCACGGCCGCTGACGACCAGGCGCCCGCATGATATCCACAAGCGCGCGCCCGCACGCATGGCGGCATGAACGCCGCGCCGCGAGCGGATGGCCCGGCCAACAAAAAAGGCGGCCCGAAGGCCGCCTTTTCCGTAAATCGTCGAAGCCGATTAGAACTTGTAGTTCAGGCCGGCCTTGATGACGTTCGAGGTCAGGTCGGCCGAGACGGCGTTATCGAAGTAGTCCTTCGAGCCGAGGTCGACATAGTCGTATTCGATCAGGCCGGTGATGTTCTGGGTGAAGGCGTATTCAGCGCCGACGCCAGCGGTCCAGCCGGTGTGCCACTTCGAGTCGTCAGCGCCCAGGACGTTGATCTTCGACTGGCCGTAGGCGACACCGCCCTTGCCGTAGACGAGGAAGTTGTCGAAGGCGTAGCCGACGCGAGCGGTGGTGCTGCCGAGCCACTCGAGCTTGTTCTCGAAGCCGTCTTCCGAGACCTTCGCCGAGGTGTAGGAGAAGTCGGTCTGGGCGCCGATCACGATGTTGTCGAACTGCCAGTTGTAGCCAGCCTGGACGCCACCGAGGAAGCCGGTGTTGTCGTCGCTGAAGCCGATGCCCTCGACGTTGTAGTCGAAATCGGTGATGGCAGCGCCGGCATGGACGCCGAGGTAGAAGCCGGTCCAGTTGAAGGCAGCCGGAGCCGGAGCAGCGACCGGAGCGGGCTCGTAGGTCAGGTCAGCAGCCTGGGCGCCGACGACGCCGAGGGCCAGGACCGAAGCGGAAGCGAGGACGGAAAGACGAAGGATGTTCACGGGGGGAAACTCCAGTTCGGAAAGTGTTAAGCCACATATATCACAGCTCCTCCGAATTACTGTTGTGCGGAGGACACAGCTCCAGCATGAATCGGATCCCGAAGGAATTCGACGGCAAATCGCTGAATTCGGATGGTTTGAACGCAAAAAAATCGCGTGACACCTTCGGATCCGGATCGAGAAATGGCGAAAAGCGGCGGTAATTTGGACTAAATTGCGGCAAGAATGAGGGTCTGACCGTTCTACCGGCGGCGGCGCCATCCTGCCTCCCGACCCAGCCCATGGACCGGCCGAGAGCGCTTCGATGGTCAAGACTATATTGCAAGTAAGCCATACTTACGCTGCGGCAACATTGGTCGGCTACAGCGGAAGGACGCGCCGAAGCGGACAGTGGACGCCGGAGAGGCGGCGATGACTCTGCCGCGCCGCTTCCCTATTGTCCGTTTCCCATGACGGATCTCGCCATCTATGCCGGCCTGTTCCTGGCCGCGCTCGCCGCCGCCACCATCCTGCCGATGCAATCGGAAGCCGCCCTGGTCGGGCTGCTCCTGGGCGGCTATTCGCCGTTCTGGCTGATCCTCGTCGCCAGCGTCGGCAATGTGCTCGGCTCGGTGATCAACTGGTATCTCGGCCGCGGCATCGTCCATTTCCAGGACCGGCGCTGGTTCCCCGTCGGTCCCGATGGCCTCGCCCGCGCCGAACGCTGGTATCGGCGCTATGGCAAGTGGTCGCTGCTCCTGAGCTGGGCGCCCGTCATCGGCGATCCGCTGACCGTCGTGGCTGGCGTCCTGCGCGAACCGATGCCGGTCTTCCTGCTGCTCGTCGCGATCGCCAAGATCGGGCGCTATCTGGTGCTGGCGGCGATCGCGATGAACTGGGCGGGCTAGGCCGCGGGCCGCGCGGCTCGCTTCGATATCCGGCCGAGAGCCCAGAGATGGAGCTCCACCATGGACTCCGCGAGCGATTGACCGATCGGAGTCAGGTCATATTCAAACTGAACCGGGTTCAACCTGAACCGGCGCTGCCATGGCGCGTGAGCGGCGCCGCGAACGTCTCGCCGGATCTCGCCCGAGCGGTTCCCGCCCTTGCCGAGGGATCGAAGCGGCCGCGAGCGCATTGGGAAACAGGAGGTGCCCCATGCCCACTCACGCTTTCCCCCGCTTCACCGGCCTTTCCGGCGCATCTTCCTTTCCGCCGGAGGGCGTCGTCGCCACGGCAGCAAAGGCGAGGTCGCCGCTTACAGCGATCCGTCAGGACGTCGGCCTGACCCGGGCCGAGCTTGCCGAGCAATCCGGCGTCGACCTCATCATCATCATGCTGGCCGAGCGGGGCAGCGACCTGCTCCCGCACGAACGCGCCGCCATCGCCGCCGTGCTCCAGATCGACGAATTCCAGCTCGGCGGCTAAGGCCGATCCGGATTCCGGCATTTCTGGAAGATTGGCCCCGGGCGCGGCTAGCGCAGCCAGCGGCTGCTGGCGGCGACGCCGACGAGGAGGACCGCGACGACGAGGAACGCCGTCGACAGGCTGGTCGCCTGGGCGACGAAGCCGATTCCCGCCGGGCCGGCCAGGATGCCGGCATAGCCGAGGGTGGTGACGGCCGGGACGGCGATGTGCTCCGGCATCACGTTCTGGCGGCCCACGGCGCTGTAGAGCACCGGCACCACGTTGGAGCAGCCGGCGCCGACCAGCGCGTAACCGAGCAGCGCCGCCTCCCAGAACGGCACCAGCGTGGCGATGGCGAGGCCCGCCGCGGCGCAAAGTCCACCGAAGACGATGATCCGGTTCGCTCCGGCAAAACGCACGATGCGGTCGCCGGTGAGCCGTCCGATGGTCATGGTGATGGCGAAGGCCGTGTAGGCGAGACCGGCGTGGCTCGGATCGACGCCACGCACCGAGCTCAGGAACACGGCGCTCCAGTCGAGCACGGGGCCCTCGGTCAGGAAGACGATGAAGCAGAGCGCGCCGATGAACAGCACGATGCCATGCGGCATGGCGAAGGCTGGCCCGCCGGCGCGGCTGCCATAGGGCAGAAGGCTCGGCGCGGCGAAGGCGAGAGCCGCCGCGACGACCAGAACCACGACCAGCGCGGCGACGAAGGGCGAGGCGCCGAGCGCCAGCATGGCGCTGACGCCGCCAGCGCCCGCGATGCCGCCGACGCTGAACAGGCCATGGAAGCCCGACATCATGGTGCGGCCGCTGGCACGCTCGACGATGACCGCCTGGATGTTGACGACGCAATCGACCAGGCCGACGCCCGCGCCGAAGAGCAGCAAAGACGGCACCAGCAGGCCGAAGCTCGAGACGCTGCCGAGCAGCGGCAGCGCGATGCAGAGCATCGTGACGCCCGCGATGATGATGCGGCGGCAGCCGAACCGCGCCGCGAGCGCGCCGGAAAGCGGCATCGCAACGATCGAACCGGCCCCAAGGCAGAGCAGCAGCAGGCCCAGCAGCCCATCGTCCAGCCCCGCCCGCGCCTTGGCGAAGGGCACCAGCGGCGCCCAGGCCGCCATGCCGAAGCCGGCGATGAAGAAGGCGATGCGGGTGGAAAGCTGTTCGGGCGCGCCGGGAACGCTGGTCGCTATCGTTTCGGTGGAAGCCATCAGGAAGACCTGTCGTAGCTCGATGATGTTTCGGACGCGGCGCGTCGGGCACGTATCCTCAGGCGGAATCCTGCGGGCACGGCGACTGACGATGAAGATCGCGGCGGCCGGGTCAAGCCCAAACCGCTTCGAATGCCGAAAAACGCAGCAGAAGCATGGTTTTCGGGCGATCTCGAAAAAACTTCAAAAAAAGCGTCGCGGCGCGTGAACCTTTTTCCGCGTCGTCGCGACCAATGGTCATCGGGGCCGCAACGGGCGGCGCCGGAGCCTCCAGAAGGAGATCCCAAATGACCATTCTCAAGACGATCCGCACCACCGCCACCGTCGCAGCGCTGGCCATCGCCGCCATCGGCACGGCTTCGCTCGTCACCGCCGGCAGCGCCCAGGCGGCTCCGGGCTTCGGTGGCCCCGGCGGCTTCAGCGGCGGCCATGGCGGCGGTCACGGCGGCGGGCATGGTGGCGGACATGGCGGCGGCTGGGGCCATGGCGGGCATGGCGGCGGCTGGGGTGGCCCGCGCTGGGGCGGCGGCATCTATATCGGCATCCCCGCTTATGTCCCGGTTCAGGAGGAGTGCTACAAGGTCCGCAAGCGCGTCTTCGTCCCCGGCGTCGGCCGCGTCTGGAAGCGGGTCGTGGTCTGCGAGTGATCGCAGGATGGCTGGAATTTACCAGGCGGCGATGGGGCTCCGTCCCGAAACCGCCTGGCAACCGCCGCGAGAGTTGACCGGGGCCGTGCAAGCCGCCACCCTCCCCGGTCAATGGGCGGGATGGACGGGGCCTCCGATGCTCGGCAGCCAAGGCAGCCAGGACGAACTACGCCTCCGGGAGTACGATCTCCTGGCGAGGATCGCGAAGGGCGAACAGGCCGCGATGCGGGCGCTGTTCGCCGCGCATCAACTGCGCGTCCATCGCTTCGTGCTGCGCCTGGTCCGGCGCGAGGATGTCGCCGAGGACGTCGTCACCGAGGTCTTCCTCGATGTCTGGCGGCAGGCGGCCCGGTTCGAAGGCCGTGCCAGCGTTTCCACCTGGCTGCTGTCGATCGCCCGCTTCAAGGCCTATTCGGCGCTGCGCCGCCGCAGCGAGGCGCCGCTCGACGACGAATTCGCCGAGACGATCGAGGACCAGGACGACACGCCGGAGGTGACGCTGCAGAAGAGCGACAAGGCCGGGGTGCTGCGCGCCTGCATCGACCGGCTGTCGCGCGAGCACCGCGAGGTGATCGACCTCGTCTACTACCAGGAGCAGTCGATCGAGGATGTCAGCCGCATCGTCGGCATACCGGAAAATACGGTGAAGACCCGCATGTTCCATGCCCGCAAGCGGCTTTCGGAACTCTGCCGGGAAGCCGGACTGGACAGGGGTTGGCCATGACAGATCCACAAGACGAGCCCGGCCGGATCGAGGCGCTGCTGCCATGGTACGCCAATGGCACGCTCTCGGCCGAGGAGGCCGCCGAGGTCGAGGCGGCGCTCGCCGCCGACCCGCTGCTGCGCGCCCATCTGGCGCGGATCGAAGGCGAGCGTATCGCCGCGATCGAAAGCGCCGAGGCGCTGCCGCTGCCCTCGTCGCGCATGGCCGATCGGCTGTTCGCCGAGATCGCGGCGACCGCGCCCTCGCCTCGGCCGTCCTGGCTTGGCCGCCTGTTCAGCCGGTTCGGCGAACAGATCGCGTCGCTGTCCCCGTCGCAACTCGGCCTGTCGACGGCCGCCGCCGCGCTGGTGCTCCTCGTCGTCGGCGGCGCGCTCGGCGGGCTGGTGGCGCGGCACGAGGTAACGGGAGGTTACCAGACAGCGTCCGGCGAGATGGCTGTTAACCCCGCCGGCGCCTACCTCCTGGTCGCCTTCCAGCCGACGGCGACCGCCGCCGAGATCGAGCAGATCATCGGCTCGGTCGGCGGCATCATCGTCGACGGCCCCCGCGCCGGCGGCCTCTACAAGCTCAGGATCGGTGACGCGACGATGAGCCAAGCCGACCGCAAGGCGACGACCGACAAGCTGACGACCGCGAACGGCATCGTGAAGCTGGTCATAGCCGCCCCCTGAGCGCAGGCCCACACTACCCCACCTTCATCCGCGAGCCCTTTTGGGGAGCGACGCCA
Organism: Hyphomicrobiales bacterium; assembly: GCA_017305815.1. GTDB lineage: Bacteria > Pseudomonadota > Alphaproteobacteria > Rhizobiales > Kaistiaceae > Kaistia > Kaistia nematophila. The sequence continues at coordinate 3,122 of JAFKJZ010000457.1, read as the reverse complement.
TGACCACGCCTCGGATATCGACGCATCGGATCGGCTGGATCGCGCTTACAGCCGTCATGCTGGCGACAACGCCGCACACGCAAGCCATTGCTGCCGAAAGGTTTTCCGTCGCGCAGGCCTATCTGGACGACGGCTCGAACGATGAGGACTGGCGGCGGCAGAAGCGGCCCCGGCCCGAGCGCCCGAGCCGGCCGCGCCCGCCGCAGCCCGGCCCGGTCATCCTCATCGGCCCGATCCTCGGGGCGCTCCCGGAACGCGAGGTGGCGCCGCCCCATGCCGACCAACGCCCGGCCCCGCGCCGCGTCCGGCCACAACGGGCAGAGCGGCAGCAGGCGACAAGACCCAAGGCCGCCAAGCCACGGCAGGCAAAGAAGAAATCGTCCGAGCCGAGGCAGGCGGCAGCCGTTCCGCGCATTGCCGACGGCAGCTTCGTCGAGGGCGAGGTGCTGTTCTCCGCCCCCTCGCCGGAGATCACCGACGCCATCCTGCAGCGCTACCGGCTGACCCGGCTGGAGACGGCCGAGCTGGCTCTGACCGGCACCACGATCGTCCGCGCCCGCGTCGCCAAAGGCGGGGATTCGCGCCGCACGCTGCGCGCGCTCCGGGCCGATAAATCCTTGCTTTCCAGCGAGTTGAACCATCTCTACGCGCTGCAGGCGGACGATCCGGGCGCGGCGAAGGGCGATCTCGCGGCCGTGCAGTATGCGCCGGCCAAGATGCGACTCGACGAGGCGCATGCGATGGCAGACGGCCGCAGCGTTCTGGTTGCGGTGATCGATTCCGGTGTCGACGGCCGCCATCCCGAACTCTCCGGCACCCTCGATCCCGCCAGTCTTTCCGCCACCATCGGCCCGCACGGCACGGCGATCGCCGGCGTGATCGCGGCGCACCAGCGCCTGACCGGCGTGGCGCCGGAGGCGCGGATCGTCGCCTTCGACAGTTTCCTCGGCCCGCAGGGCGCAAGCGCCCGCGGCTCCACCCTCGACATCCTGAAAAGCCTCGACAAGGCGGCCACCGCCAAGGCGCGGATCGTCAATCTGAGCTTTGCCGGACCACAGGACTCGCTGCTTTCGAGCGGGCTCGACGCAGCGGCGCGGCAAGGCATGATCCTGATCGCAGCTGCCGGCAACGATGGCCCGAAGGCGGCGCCCGCCTATCCGGCGGCGCATCCGGCCGTGATCGCCGTGACGGCGACCGGCCCCGACGATGCCATCTATCCAGCCGCCAATCGCGGTGGTTATGTCGCGCTGGCAGCGCCCGGCATCGACATCCTGACCGCCGCTCCGGGCGATACCTATGCCCAGCTTTCCGGCACGTCGCTCGCCGCAGCACAGGTCAGCGGCGTCGCCGCCCTGCTGCTCCAGCACGCGCCTGACCTGTCGCCGGAGCAGGTGCGCTCGATCCTGACCCGGACCGCCCGCGACCTCGGCAAGCCCGGCCGCGACGATGTCTTCGGCGCCGGGCTGGTCGATGCGGCCGCCGCCCTTTCTGCGGTCCCCGAGGCGACCGCGAGCGCCGCGTTGCAATAAAGGTAGCGCCTTCAGTCATTTACGCCGACAGGCTTTAAGTTTCACTCCGCCCGTCGTCCCCGCTCCACGGTCATCCCTGCGAAAGCAGGGCTCCATAGAGGGGAACCGGCCACCCTCTGCCAGCGAGCCCGGCGGCGGCATGGATCCCTGCTTTCGCAGGGATGACGGCCGTGCGTTGGCACGGACGGAGGCGAAAAGAGGAGTAGGCTAAAGTGGGGGGCGGGTTCGCAGCCCGCCCTACCCCTTCTTCACCGCCAGCAGCGTCAGCGCGTTGATCGTCACCAGCACCGTGGCGCCTGTATCGGCTAGGATGGCAGGCCAGAGTCCGGTGATACCGACGATCGTCGTCACCAGGAACACGGCCTTCAGGCCCAGCGCGATGACGATGTTCTGGTGGATGTTGGTCATCGTCCGTCGCGCCAGCCGGATCAGCCGCGCGACGTCGCCGACATTGTTGTTGAGGATCGCCGCATCGGCCGTTTCCAGCGCCACGTCGGTGCCGCCGCCCATGGCGATGCCGACATCGGCGGCGGCGAGCGCCGGCGCGTCGTTGATGCCGTCGCCGACCTTGGCCACCTTCGCGCCGCCATCCTGCAGCTCGCGGATGATGCGCTGCTTGTCCTGCGGCAGCAGTTCGGCGCGAACCTCGATGCCGAGATCGCCGCCGACCGCCTTGGCCGCGCGCGCATTGTCGCCCGTCAGCATGATCGGCAAGACGTTGAGCTCGGCGAGCGCGGCAAGACCCGCCTTGGCGTCGGCGCGCGGGCCGTCGCGCATGGCGATGATGCCTACGATCACATTGTTGACCAGCAGCGCCGAAACGCTCTTGCCTTCGTTTCCAAACGCGGAGATCGCGGCATCCTGCTCGGCCGTCAGCGGCACGATCTCGGCCGCGGCAGCGGCGGAGCCGAGCAGCAGCACGTCACCGCCGACCTTGCCGGTCATCCCCTTGCCGGCCACGGCAGCGATGTCCCGCGCCTCCATCTGAGGCGCCGCCAGGTCGGTCGCCTTGCCGAGAATCGCGCGGGCGAGCGGGTGGTTGGAGCCGGCCTCGAGCGAGGCGGCGAACCCGATCACTTCGGTCTCCGAGCGGCCATAGCCGACGACATCGCTGACCACGGGGCGGCCAAGCGTCAGCGTTCCCGTCTTGTCGAAGGCGACGCGGTTGATGCCGGCGAGCGTTTCCAGCACAGCGCCGCCCTTCATCAGCAGGCCCTGGCGCGCGCCGGCGGCAAGGCCGGCGGCGATCGCGGCTGGCGTCGAGATGACCAGCGCGCAGGGGCAGCCGATCAGCAGGATGGCGAGACCCTTGTAGATCCACTCGTCCCAATTGGCGCCAACGACCAGCGGCGGCAGGATCGCCACCAGCGCGCCGACGAGGAGGACGGCCGGCGTGTACCAGCGCGAGAAGCGGTCGATGAAGCGCTCGGTCGGCGCCTTCGATTCCTGCGCCTCCTCGACCAGGCGGACGATGCGGGCGATCGTGTTGTCGGCCGCAATCGCCGTCACCTCGACGCGGAGGACGCCATCGGCATTGATGGTGCCGGCGAAGACGGCGTCGCCGACGCCCTTGCGCTTCGGCACGCTCTCGCC
>JAFKJZ010000329.1 GCA_017305815.1 Hyphomicrobiales bacterium | reverse complement strand
TGCATGGGATAGCCCAGCGCGTTCGACAGCGCGCAGGTGATTTCCCAGTCGGCCATGCCGTTCTTCGGCTCCATCACCTTGCGCACCAGTTGGATGCGGCGTTCGGCGTTGATGAAGGTGCCGTCCTTCTCGAGGAAGGTCGAACCCGGAAGGAAGACATGCGCGTAGTTCGCGGTCTCGTTCAGGAACAGGTCCTGTACGACGACACATTCCATCGCGGCGAGGCCGGCCGCGACGTGGCGGGTGTCGGGGTCGGACTGCAGGATGTCCTCACCCTGGACATAGAGGCCCTTGAAGACGCCATCGACAGCGGCGTCGAGCATGTTGGGGATGCGCAGGCCCGGCTCGCTGTCGAGCGGCACGCCCCAGAGTGATTCGAACAATTGCCGCGTCTCGTCGCCCGAGACATGGCGATAGCCGGAGAGCTCGTGCGGGAACGAGCCCATGTCGCAGGCGCCCTGGACGTTGTTCTGGCCGCGCAGCGGGTTCACGCCGACGCCGGGCCGGCCGATATTGCCGGTCGCCATGGCGAGATTGGCGATCGCCATCACCGTGGTCGAGCCCTGGCTGTGCTCGGTGACGCCGAGGCCGTAATAGATCGCGCCATTGCCGCCGGTGGCATAAAGCCGGGCGGCGGCGCGGAGATCCGCCGCCGGAACGCCGGAAACCGCCTTGATCGCCTCGGGGCTGTGGCGCGGGTCGGCGACGAAGGAGGCCCAGTCCTGGAACTCGTCCCAGTCGCAGCGCTCGCGCACGAAGGCCTCGTCGGCCAGCCCCTCGGTGACGATGACATGCGCCATGGCGGTGAGCACCGCGACATTGGTGCCGGGCTTCAGCGGCAGATGATGGGCTGCCTCGACATGCGGCGTACGCACGAGATCGATGCGGCGCGGATCGACGACGATAAGCTTGGCGCCCTCGCGCAGCCGCTTCTTCATGCGCGAGCCGAACACCGGATGCGCGTCGGTCGGGTTGGCGCCGATCAGCAGGATGACGTCGGAATGCTCGACGGAATCGAAATCCTGCGTGCCGGCGGAGGTGCCATAGGTCTGGCTCAGGCCATAGCCGGTCGGCGAATGGCAGACGCGGGCGCAGGTATCGACATTGTTGTTGCCGAAGCCGCCGCGGATCAGCTTCTGGACCAGGAAGGTCTCTTCATTGGTGCAGCGCGACGAGGTGATGCCGCCGATCGAGAGGCGGCCGTATTTCGCCTGGATGCGCTTGAACTCCGACGCCGTGTGGGCGAGCGCCTCTTCCCACGACACTTCGCGCCAGGGATCGGTGATGCTCGCGCGGATCATCGGGTTGAGGATACGCTCCTTGTGGCTGGCATAGCCCCAGGCGAAGCGTCCCTTGACGCAGGAATGGCCTCGATTGGCCTTGCCGTCCTTCCACGGCACCATGCGCACGACCTCGTTGCCGCGCATCTCGGCCTTGAAGGTGCAGCCGACGCCGCAATAGGCGCAGGTGGTGATGACCGAATGCTCGGGCTGGCCAATCTCGATCACCGACTTTTCGGTCAGGGTCGCGGTCGGGCAGGCCTGCACGCAGGCGCCGCAGGAGACGCATTCCGAGCCGAGG
>JAFKJZ010000328.1 GCA_017305815.1 Hyphomicrobiales bacterium | reverse complement strand
GATCCATCCATCCGCGCCGCGTTGTGGGTCGAATGAAGTCCCACCCGCCGCTGAAATGCATCTCGCTTCGCAGCTACGACAGCGAGGTTGGGGCGTCCAATGCGGGCGACTTCAGCGCCTGGGCAAAGAAAAACCCTCCCCCGCGTGGCGGGAGAGGGTCGGGACATTCCAACAGGCCTGATTAGAACGGCGAGTCGGGGAAGTAGAAGTCCTTGGCGTTGTCCTTGGTGATCAGCGTGGCGTCGAGGATGTAGGTGCCACGGACCGGGATCTGGTCGTAGAAATTGGCGGCGGTCAGAGCCATCGCCGTGCCGATCATCGCCGGCGGATAGAGAACGTCGACCGGGATCATCTTGTCGCCGTCCATGACCTTCTTGACCATGTCCTTCGAACCGGCGCCGGCGACGACATACTGGATGTCAGTGCGCTTGGCCTGGTCGATGGCTTCGAGAACGCCGACAGCCATGTCGTCGTCCTGCGTCCAGACGACGTCGATCTTCGGGTACTTGGTCAGGTAGTCCTGCATGACCTTGAAGGCGTCGTCGCGGTTCCAGTTGCCGAACTGGCGATCGAGAACCTTGACGTTCGAGCCGGCGATGCCCTTGTCGAAGCCGTCCTGGCGCTGCTGGTCGATCGGGATCGGCAGGCCGCGGATGACGACAACCTGGGCGTCAGGGGTCTGCGCCTTGATGTATTCGCCCGCCGTCTGGCCGAGCGCCGGATTGTTGCCGGCGACGTAGAGATCGCGGATCGAATTGTCGTTGGTGCTCGGCGCGCGGTCGACGATGGTGACGAACTTGCCGGCGTCCTTCACTTCCTTGATGGCGTTGACCAGCGGATCGGGATCGGACGGCAGGATGACGAGCGCGTCGATGCCCTGCGTTTCCAGGTCCTGCACCGCATTGGCCTGGCTCGCCGCATCCGGCGACGTCTTGACGATGACGTTGAGGCCGGGATGCTCCGCCATCAGCAGCTTGGCGACGCGCTCCGCATGGAACACGACGCCGGCTGTCCAGCCATGGTCGGCGGCCGGGATCGAAACGCCGATCGTGACCTTCTTGTCCTGGGCCTGTGCGGCGCCCATCAGCGCCACCATGGCGACGGCGGTGAGCCCGATTATCGATTTGCGCATAGGTTCTCCTCCCTTTTTTACGGATCGGCATCTGAACGCCGGGCGACCCGAAAACCCGACCGTCCTCACGACCTCCGGACCAGCGAGCGCTGGACCAGCATCGCGATGATGATGATGGCGCCCTGGATGGCGCCAAGCAGATATTCGCTCACGAAGTTCGACAGCAGCATGATGTTGCCGACGATTTCGAGAATGAAGGCGCCGCAGATCGTGCCCCAGATCCGGCCGACGCCGCCGCGCAGCGCCGTGCCGCCGACGACGACGGCCGTGATCGCCTGCAACTCCCACATCAGGCCGGTGGTCGCCGACGTCGAGCCGAGGCGCGGAATGTAGAGCAGGCAGGCGACGGCGACGCAGAGGCCCTGGATCACATAGGTGACGTTGCGGACGCGATTGACCGGAATGCCGGAATAGCGCGCGACGTCCTCGTTGGAGCCGACGGCGACGACATGGCGG
>JAFKJZ010000212.1 GCA_017305815.1 Hyphomicrobiales bacterium | reverse complement strand
CGGCAACTAGCCGCCCGCTCCCGGTTGGCGTCGGTCCAAGCGATGAGGCCGCTTCTTTGCCGTCATTGTTTCACGTGAACCGATCAGCCCGCCGCGGCCGGGCGGCGGCGGGCCGAGGTGCGGGCGCGCAGGCGGGCGCGCTTCTTCGCCTCGCGGGCGACATGGCGGTTGACGATGAGGTTGAGGGCCTCGTTGACGCGGGCCTGCCAGTCGTCGCCTTCGCCCTGGAAGTATTCGAGGACGCGGTTGCTCAGCGCCAAGGTCACGACGGTGACTGCCTCGGCCTCGGCTGCCGCCTTGCGGCGCCGGGCTGGAACGGACTCGGCGGTCGAGGAAGCGAAAAGCTCCGTCGCGGCGCCGTCAGAGACCGAAAGGGGCTCGAAGTCCGAGGATTTCGTCGAGCTGGACATGATCATCCTGATGCCGAAGGTTTATCTTCTACACCAAGCTTACCGTAGCGTCATGATCCCCGCAGTGATCGGCGTCACAGGCCGGTCGGAACCAGCCCGTGGCGCAGTGTTCGCGCCTCCACCTAGAGCAGCGCCTGCGCGATGTCGGCGATCAGGTCGTCGGCTGCCTCGATGCCGGCCGAGAGGCGCACCAGCCCGTCCGAGATGCCGATCGCCTCGCGCTGCGCCAGCGGGATCGAGGCATGGGTCATGGTGGCGGGGTGTTCGATCAGGCTCTCGACGCCGCCGAGGCTCTCGGCGAGGGTGAACAGGCGCACCCGTTCCAGGAAGCGCCGGGTGCCGGCGAGGTCGCGGTCGAACTCGACGCTGATCATGCCGCCGAAGGCATGCATCTGCCGCCTGGCGATCGCGTGCTGCGGATGGCTCTCGAGGCCCGGATAGATGACCCGCTTCACGTCGGGGCGTGCCTCCAGCCAGCGGGCGATGGCGAGGCCGTTCTCCGAATGCCGCTGCATCCGAAGCGCCAGCGTCTTCAGCCCGCGCAGCGCCAGGAAGCTGTCGAACGGACCGGAGATGGCGCCGACGGCGTTCTGCAGGAAGCGCACCTGATTGACGATTTCCTCGTTCGGGCCGACGACGACCGTGCCGCCGATCATGTCGGAATGGCCGTTCAGATATTTGGTCGTCGAATGCACGACGACGTCGATGCCGAATTCGAGCGGACGCTGGATGTAGGGGCTGGCAAAGGTGTTGTCGGCAACCGTGATCAGGCCGCGCCGCTTCGCCAGCGCGGCGATCGCCTCGAGGTCGACGATGCGCAGCAGCGGATTGGTCGGCGTCTCGATCCAGAGCAGCTTCGTCTCCGGCCGGATCGCCGCCTCGACGGCATCAAGATCGGTGAAGTCGGCGAAGGAGACGTCGAGCCCGGCGCTGCGCTTGCGCACCTTGTCGAGCAGCCGGAAGGTGCCGCCATAAAGATCGTCGGTCGCGACGATGTGGTCGCCGACGGAGAGGAGCTCCAGCGTCGTCGAGATCGCCGCGAGGCCGGAGGCGAAGGCGAAGCCGGCCGTGCCGCTCTCCAGGTCAGCGACGGCGCGCTCGAAGGCGAAGCGGGTCGGGTTTTGCGAGCGGCCATATTCGAAGCCCTTGTGCACGCCCGGGCTTTCCTGCGCGAAGGTCGA
>JAFKJZ010000211.1 GCA_017305815.1 Hyphomicrobiales bacterium | reverse complement strand
GCAGTCCTGGATCAGCGCCGCCTTCCTGCTCTTCATCCTGATCGCCTCCAACCCCTTCCTGCGGCTCGATCCGGCGCCGCTCGAGGGGCGCGACCTCAATCCGCTGCTGCAGGATGTCGGCCTCGCGATCCACCCGCCGCTGCTCTATCTCGGCTATGTCGGCTGCTCGATCTCGTTTGCCTTCGCCATCGCCGCGCTGATCGATGGCCGCATCGACGCCGCCTGGGCGCGCTGGGTCCGACCCTGGACGCTGACGGCCTGGTGCTTCCTGACGCTCGGCATCGCGATGGGCTCCTACTGGGCCTACTACGAGCTCGGCTGGGGCGGCTGGTGGTTCTGGGACCCGGTCGAGAATGCCAGCTTCATGCCCTGGCTCGCCGCGACGGCGCTGCTCCATTCGGCCATCGTCATGGAGAAGCGCGAGGCGCTGAAGATCTGGACGATCCTGCTCGCCATCCTGACCTTCTCGCTGTCGCTGCTAGGCACCTTCCTGGTGCGCTCGGGCGTGCTGACCTCGGTGCATGCCTTCGCGACCGATCCGACGCGCGGCATCTTCATCCTCTGCATCCTCTGCGTCTTCATCGGCGGTGCGTTTTCCCTGTTCGCGACCCGCGCCGGCTCGCTCAGCCAGGGCGGCCTGTTCGCCCCGATCAGCCGCGAGGGCGCGCTCGTCCTCAACAACCTGCTCCTGACGGCGGCCTGCGCGACCGTCCTCGTCGGCACGCTCTATCCGCTCGCGCTGGAAGCGCTGACCGGCGAGAAGATCTCGGTTGGCGCCCCGTTCTTCGACATGACCTTCGGCCCGATGATGGTGCCGCTTCTCGTCGCCGTGCCGTTTGGTCCGTTCCTCGCCTGGAAGCGCGGCGACATCGTTGCCGCCGGCCAGCGCCTGCTCTTCGCCTTCGGTGCCGCGATGGCGGTGGTGGTGATCGGGCTGGCGCTGATGGGGACGCCGTCGGCGCTGGCGCTGTTCGGGGTCGCGCTCGCCGTCTGGCTGATGGTCGGCGCACTGTCGGAGATAGGCTTCCGCACCAAGCTCGGCCGCGTTTCGCTGGCCGAAAGCTGGCGGCGCGGCGCCGGCCTGCCGCGCTCGGCCTGGGGTACGATGGTGGCCCATTTCGGCATCGGCGTCACCGTGCTCGGAATCATCGCGTCGACCGCCTGGAACACCGAGACGATCGTCACGCTGAAGCCCGGCGAGACGGTGACGATCGGCTCGCGCGTTCTCACCATGGATGGCTTCGTGCCGCTCAGCGGGGGCACCTATACCGGCACCGGCGTCCGCTTCACGGTTCGCCAGGGTGGCAACGTGGTCGCGACGATGGAGCCGGAGAAGCGCCTCTACACGGTGCAGAACATGCCGACCACCGAAGCCGCCATCAAGACGTTCGGCTTCTCGCAGCTCTATGTTTCGCTCGGCGACGTGTCGGCGGATGGGGCGACCGTGGTCCGGGTCTACTGGAAGACGCTGGTCGCGCTGATCTGGCTCGGTGCGCTTCCGACCGGCGTCTGCGTGTCGGCGCGCCCAAGCCGGCCCGCCGCTCCGTCCCTGTGCCGGCGGAGTAGCGCCATGCGACGCCTGATGCTGACGCTCGGACTGATCGTGGCGGCGCTTCCCGCTTTCGCCGCCGTGCAGCCGGGCGAGATCCTGCAGGATCCGGCGCTCGAGGCGCGCGCTCGCGCGCTGTCGGCGGAACTGCGCTGTCTTGTCTGCCAGAGCCAGTCGATCGATGATTCGGACGCGACCATCGCGCATGATCTGCGCGTGCTCGTGCGCGAACGCCTGCAGGCGGGCGACAGCGACGAGGCGGTGAAGGCCTTCCTTGTCGATCGCTACGGCGAGTATGTGCTGCTGCGACCGCGCCTGACCTGGCACACGATCGTGCTGTGGGGCGCGCCGCCGGCGCTGCTCGTGGTGGGCGGCGCGCTCGCTTTCGGGCTGTTCCGCCGGCGCCGCGCGACGACCACGACCGAACTGACGCCAGATGAACAGGCGCGCATCGAGGCGCTGCTGGC
>JAFKJZ010000210.1 GCA_017305815.1 Hyphomicrobiales bacterium | reverse complement strand
GCTCGATGGAGAATGCCGAGAATGCGGAAGCCTGCCGATACCGCCGTGCCGATCCTGCCCGTGATCGCGGAGCGCTGGAGCCCGCGCGCCTTCGATCCCGAGAAGACGCTGACCGAGGCCGACCTGAAGCCGCTGTTCGAGGCGGCGCGCTGGGCGCCTTCCTCCAGCAATACCCAGCCCTGGCGCTTCGTCTATGCCTTCCGCGGCGAGCCCTTCTTCGACGCGCTGGTCGATTGCGCGGCCGAGGGCAACCAGCCCTGGGTCCGGCGCGTCTCGGTGCTCGCCTATGCCGTCGCCAAGCTGCATTCCGACAGCGGCCGCCCTCTCTGGCACAACCGCCACGACACCGGCATCGCGCTCGGTTATCTGCTGCTGCAGGCGACGGCGAACGGCCTCGCCGTGCATCCGTTCGGTGGCTTCGACAGCGACAAGGTGATCGCCGCCGCCAATGTCCCGGAGGGGTTCGAGCCCTGCACTGGCATCGGCATCGGCTTCCCCGGCGATCCCGACATGCTGCCCGAGCGCGACCGCCTGCGCGAACTCGGCGGCCGCGAAAGGCTCCCCGTCCGGGACTTCGCCTTTCACGGCAAATGGCCGTCCGAAAGCCGGGAATAGGGCCGGCGGCTCATTGACAGAATTGATGAGTCCCGAACTAATTGGGTTGCAAAGGCCGTGAAATCCGGCCGTCCGGGGATGGGGGGAAAGCGGGGGAGGCCGCTCCGATCCTACGGGCGGGCCGGCACGTCCGCCGGGAGGAACTGCCTGATGATCGATAGACTTGAATTCTCTTCCCGCGCCTAGTGCGGGCGGCCGCCGCCGCGCGCAGATCTTCGACTTCGCAGACACCAGACTTCGCAGGAAGAGGAATCCCCCATGGCCACGAGCCAGACTTCGCCCAATCCCGTCCGCTGGGGCATCATCGGACCCGGCGGCATCGCCAAGGCGTTTCGCGACGGCCTGACGCATTCGAAGACCGGCAAGCTGGTCGCGATCGGCTCGCGCAATCCCGGCAAGGCCGGCCTCGCCGAGGATTTTCCCGGCGCGCGCATCCATGACGGCTACCAGGCGCTGCTCGACGACGCCGATGTCGAGGCCGTCTACATCGCGACGCCGCATCCCGGTCACGCCGAATGGGCGATCAAGGCGGCCGAGGCCGGCAAGCATGTTCTGGTCGAGAAGCCGCTCGGCCTGACGGCCTATGAGGCCGAGGCGATCTTCCACGCCCACAGGAAGGCCGGCACCTTCGCGGGCGAAGCCTTCATGTACCGCGTCCATCCGCAGACGAAGCGTCTCTATGATCTCGTCGCCAGCGGGACGATCGGCGAGGTGCGCGCCATCAAGTCGAGCTTCGGCTTCGCCATGCCGAAATTCGATCCCGAGCATCGGCTTTACGCCAACGACCTCGCCGGCGGCGGCATTCTCGATGTCGGCTGTTATCCGGTCTCGATGTCCCGCCTGATCGCGGGTGCTGCCTCCGGCAAGCCCTTCCTCGATCCGGTCCAGGTCCAGGGTTCGGCGCATCTCGGCCAGTCCGGCGTCGATGAATGGGCGGCGGCGCTCCTGACCTTCCCGAACGACATCATCGCCGAAGTC
>JAFKJZ010000209.1 GCA_017305815.1 Hyphomicrobiales bacterium | reverse complement strand
GAACCGACGCCGCCCTTGGCGCCAACGAAGGCGATGGAACGGCCCATGGGATCGGCGTCGGGATCGACGAAGATGGCCGAAATGACGGCGACGATATCGGCCATCGAAACCGGCGCCACGACATATTCCGAGATGCCGGAACGGATCAGCTCGGCGAAATCCTGGTTCGGAGTCATCACCGTCAGCGTGTAGAGCTTGCTGTCGCCGGTGTTGCGGACGACGTGCTCGTTGCCGGGATTGAGCAGCAGCGCGTCGCCCTTCTTGATCGGCATCTCCTTGTCGCCGCAGCGGGCGATGCCCTCGCCATGCAGCACGTAGAAGAACTCGTGCGCGTCGGAATGCTCGTTCGGCGGCGTGGCGCCGCCGCGGTTGAAGATCTCGATGACGAAGATGTTGTCGATGCCGTCCTTCTCGCTGTCGAACAGGATGGCGAAATAGTTGGTGTCGGTCGGGGCGATCTGGAACGCGGTGGCGGTCGCCGCCGTCTCGAAGCTGAAGGTCTTCATGTCGGTTGGTCCCTTGGCTGGATTATTCGGCGGCGGCCGGATAGCCGCGATCCCCTGCATCGCTCGGCGACATGCGGAGCGGCAGGTGGCCGGCCGGAACGGTGCGGCTGGTCGCCATCTCGTGCATCTGGTCGAGCCAGGGGCGGACGACGGCGGCGCCCTCGCTCATGGCCGGGCAATAGTCGCGGCGGAAGCGCTCGGCCGTTTCCGAGATCTCGGCGCGGATCGCATCCTCGTCGATCAGGGCCAGCTTGCGGTCGCGCATGACGACGCGGCCGTCGACGATCGAGGTCTGCACGGCGTCGGAATTGACGCTGAAGGCGATCTGGTTGATCGGATCGTGCAGCGGCATGAAGCCCCAGTCGTAGCGGTCGAGCAGGATCAGATCGGCCTTCTTGCCGATTTCGATCGAGGCGACCTCGTCCTGCATCATGCCGGAGCGCGCTGCATTGGTGGTCGCCATCTCGTAGACCTCATGCGCCGAGACCCACTGGCGGTAATCATGCGTGCCGATCTTGTGGATACCGGCCGCCGCCTTGATCGCCTGGAAGATGTCGGCGGAATCGGCAGACGCGACGCCGTCGCAGCCAAGCGCGACATTGACGCCGGCATTCTTCAGCTTGCGCACCGGCGCGACGCCGGAGCCGAGCTTCAGATTGGCGAGCGGGTTGTGCGTGATCGAGGCGCCGACGTCGCCCATCATGGCGATGTCGTCATTGGTCAGCCAGATCGCGTGGTTCATCGTCAGGCGGTGCGTCATGCAGCCGACATCGGCGAGGAAGGCCGGCAGCGTCTTGCCGTATTTCTCCTGGCCGGTGACAGCCTGCGTCTTGGTCTCCAGCACATGGCAATGGATCGGCAGGTCCATGCTCTGTGACAGCGCCGCCACTTCCTCCAGCAGTTCCGGCGAGCAGCGCTGCGGGCCGCAGGGGCCGAGGATGATGCGCATGCCGTCCTTGCCGTGCCACTTGCCGTGCAGTTCCTGGAACAGCTGGATCTGCTCGGCGCGGCCCGGCGTATGCAGCGCCGCGAGCCGGGCCTTAAGGTCCTCCGGCATGATCTGCGACAGGAAGGGCAGGCTCTGCAGGAA
>JAFKJZ010000456.1 GCA_017305815.1 Hyphomicrobiales bacterium | reverse complement strand
GCGCGTCGAAGACGAGATCCCCGATGGCTCGGCGATCCTTCGAGCCGGCGAAGCGGTGCGCGAGGCCCCAGTCCTTCAGGGCGTCGGGCGCCGGGCGGCGACGGGTTGCGATATCATCGAGGACCTCGATGGCGGCGGAGATGCGTGCGGCTGGGATCATGGTTCCGCGCTTCTAGAGGATACGGACGGCAAGGTCGAGCCAGAGCAGGCAGACCAGGACGAAGCCGATGAAAAAGCTGGCATGACGCAGCGCCAGCAGCCCGCGGAGCGAGGCGATGGTGTGAACGAGGCGGCTCGCGACGAACAGCCAGGCGACGACGAGTTCCAGGATCGAGACGCCGTCGACGCCGAACAGGAAGCCGAGCACGACGAAGAAGAGCACCGGCAGTTCGAACTGGTTGGCGAGGTGGCGGCGGGCCGTGGCCGAGGCATCGGGCTCCGCCACGCCGGGCGGAAAGTCCGTCGACGCGACGGCGCCGCTCGTGACGGCGTTGCGGCGCGTGATGCCGAGCCAGAGATAGCAGAGCGCGATCAGCGCGAACTGCGCGATCGCCGGCCAGAGAATGACGGTCTTCAGCATGGTGCCCCCGATCGATGCGCCGAGGCTCGCCGCATTTCCAGCGCCCGGCAAGGCGCAAACACGAAAAAGGGCGGAAGGTTCCCGCCCCCACCCGGCTCGACGCCGGACCGTCTTGGCTATTGGCGCATCACATCGCCTGCCCACCCACCGCCGTCATCCCTTCGAAGGCCGGGATCCATGCAGCCGCCGAGCTGGGAGATTCAGGAATCGCCAACCCGGCTGGATGGATCCCGGGCCAAGCCCGGGATGACGGCGAGTGTGGGAAGACGGGAAGCGGACCGATCAGCCCACGCCGGGGTAGTTCGGGCTCTCGCGGGTGATGGTCACGTCATGCGTGTGGCTCTCGCGCAGGCCGGCCGTCGAGATGCGGACGAAGCGCGCCTTGTCGCGGAAGACCTCGAGGTTCTCGGCGCCGACATAGCCCATGGCGGCGCGCAGGCCACCGGCGAGCTGGTGCAGCACGCCGCCGACCGGGCCCTTGTAGGGAACCTGGCCCTCGACGCCTTCCGGAACGAGCTTCAGCGTGTCGCGCACCTCGGCCTGGAAATAGCGGTCGGCCGAGCCGCGCGCCATCGCGCCGACCGAGCCCATGCCGCGATACGACTTGAACGAGCGGCCCTGGTACAGATAGACGTCGCCCGGGCTCTCCTCCGTGCCGGCGAGCAGCGAGCCGATCATCACGCAGCGCGCGCCGGCGGCGAGCGCCTTGGCGACATCGCCCGAATACTTGATGCCGCCATCGGCGATCACCGGCACGTCGGCCTTCTCGGCGATCGCGACGGCTTCCATGATGGCGGTCAGCTGCGGCACGCCGACGCCGGCGACGACGCGGGTGGTGCAGATCGAGCCGGGGCCGATGCCGACCTTGACCGCGTCCGCGCCGGCGTCGATCAGCGCCTGCGCGCCTTCGGCCGTCGCCACGTTGCCGGCCATGACCTGAACCCGGTTGGACAACTTCTTCACCAGCGTCACCGCGTCGAGAACGCGCTGCGAATGGCCATGCGCGGTGTCGACGACGATCAGGTCGACGCCGGAATCGATCAGCCGCTCGGTGCGCTCGATGCCGTTGTCGCCGACCGTGGTGGCGGCAGCGACGCGGAGCCGGCCCTGCTCGTCCTTAGCGGCGTTCGGGTTGAGCTGGGTCTTCTCCATGTCCTTGACGGTGATCAGGCCGATGCAGCGATAGGCGTCGTCGACGACGAGCAGCTTCTCGATGCGGTGGCGGTGCAGCAGCCGGCGCGCCTCGTCCTGGCTGACGCTCTCCTTCACCGTCACGAGACCCTCGCGGGTCATCAGCTCATAGACCTTCTGATTCGGGTTGGAGGCGAAGCGCACGTCGCGGTTGGTCAGGATGCCGACGAGGCGGCCGGGCGTGCTCTCGCCCTCGACCACCGGGATGCCGGAGATGCGGTGCTGCTTCATCAGCGCCAGCGCCTCGGCGAGCGTCGCGTCCGGGCCGATCGTCACCGGGTTCACCACCATGCCCGATTCGAACTTCTTCACCTGGCGGACTTCTTCCGCCTGCTGCTCGGCCGAGAGGTTGCGATGGATGACGCCGAGGCCGCCGGCCTGGGCCATGGCGATGGCGAGGCGCGCCTCGGTGACCGTGTCCATGGCGGAGGAAATGATCGGAATGTTGAGCTCGATCTCGCGCGTCAGCCGCGTCCGGATGTCGACCTCGCCGGGCATGACCAGCGAATGGCCGGGCTGCAGCAGCACGTCGTCGAAGGTGAGGGCTTCGCGTCCGGTCGACAATTCTAGGATCTGGGCCATGGCCAACGCTCCGAATGCAAAAGACCGGCCGAGGGACCATAGGTCACCGGCGGGTCGAGGTTTCATCGAATAGAGTTGGCGGTGGTCTCTATCACGGTTGGGCCGCCCGTGAATAGTCTCGCACTGCACAAATTATCCCATATGTGGTGGCTGCGACGCGGGAAACGGCCCGCCGCGGCTGTGACGTGCGTAACAGACGCCGCAGAAGTTGTGCCGTCCAATGCGGCCCGATATGCAACAACCTCCCCGTCACCGCGAAAGGCAGCCATGGCAGACCGCGCGCCCCCATCCGCGTACAAGCGGCTCCGCCACGCCGCCAGACGCTGGCTTCGACGCTCCCCCGTCATCGGTCCGCATCTCGTCCGTTCCTGGCACAGGCGGCGCTTCGAACAGCGGATGGAGCGCCCGCTTCGCCTCGACCCGCCCGTCGACCTCAACGAACACCTCGTCCATCGCATTCTCTATGACCGCGATCCGCGCCTGAAGATCGTCTGCGACAAGATCGCCGTGCGAGAGCTCATCCGGGAGCGCGTCGGCGAGGCGTTCGTCGTCCCACTACTCGGCGTCTGGAGCGATCCGCGCGAGATCGAATGGGAGGCGCTGCCGGAACGATTCGTGCTGAAGCCGAACCACGGCTCCGGTTCCGTAGCCCTGGTGCATGGCGAGCCGGACCGCGACCCGGAGGCCCTGGCCCGGCAGGCGGCGGACTGGCTGCGCGACGACTATTTCGACGTCTCGCTCGAGTGGGGCTATCGCGATCTTCCGCGGCGGATCCTCGCCGAGCCGATGCTGGACGGAGAAGGCGGCGCGGCGGTGACGGAGGCGGTCGCGATGACCTTTGGCGGCAAGGTCGCGGCGATTCGCGTCTTCACCGGCGGCAAGGGCACCCCGGAGCGGAGCGATACCTGGTTCGACAGGAACGGCGCTCGCCTGCCCTTCCATTCGCTGAAATACCAACCCGGCGACTATGCCATCGACCCCGATACGACCGCGCGCATCATCGCCGCCGCGGAAGCGGTTTCCGAGGGCTTCAGCCATCTGCGGGTCGATTTCTACCTGACCCGGGACGGCCTGCGAATCGGCGAGCTTACCCCCTATTGCGGCGCCGGCCTGATCCCCTGGAACCGGCGCGGCTGCGACAACGTCTTCGGGCGCATGTGGGACGACCCCGACTGGATCGACCGGATCGACGATCTCGGCGCCGTCATCGCCGCCTCGGACTGAGGGGGCGCGGGCGGCGGGAACGGGCCGCCCGGCACAGCCTGGCCTTGCGGAAACGCGCAGCCTGATCCAGAGGACAGAAAGAGCCTTCCGAACCGGCGGCAGATTCGCGCCGCCCCACAGCGCAGTCCTGATGTTCCCGATGCATCTCCCCGCCCAGCTCGCAATGTCGGCCCGCAGGATCGAGCGGACCTACAAGCGGCTTCGTTCCGACGCCTGGCGGACGGCGCTCCGATCGGACTGGATCGGCCAGCGCATCAACCGGCCCTGGCTGGCGCGGCGCTATCTGGAGATCATGAAGCAGCCGCTCCGGCTCGCCCCGCCAATCGGCTTCAACGACCGCGTCGTGCACCGGATGCTCTATGACCGGGACCCGATGCTGAAGCGCATCTGCGACAAGGTAGCGGTGCGCGAGGTGATCCGCGAACGCGTCGGCGCCGAATTCATCGTTCCGCTGCTCGGCATCTGGTCCGACGCCGCCGACATCGCCTGGCCGTCGCTGCCGGACGGTTTCGTGCTGAAGCCGAGCCATGGCTCCGGCATCGCGGTGCTCGTCCGGCGGACGGCCGAGCTCGACCGGGATGCGCTGGCGCGGCAGGCGCAGACCTGGCTGCAGAGGGACTATTTCGACCAGAGCTTCGAATGGGGCTATCTGGGCGTTCCGCGCCGGATCCTCGCCGAGCCGTTGCTGCGCGGCCCCGACGGCGAGCTGCCGGCCGAGCCGCAGGTGATGACCTTTGGGGGCAAGGCCGCCATGATCCGCGTCCTCACCGGCCCGAAATCCACCCCGCAGCGTCGCGACAACTGGTTCGACGCCGAGGGCGCGCCCCTCTCCTTCCATTCGCTGAAGATCCCGCGTGGCGACTACCGGCTCGCTCCGTCCGTCGCCCGCCGCCTCGTCGAGGTCGCCGAGCGTGCCGCGAAGGGGTTCCAGCAGTTGCGCGTCGATTTCTATCTCACCGCCGACGGACTGCGGATCGGGGAGCTGACACCCTATCACGGCGCGGGTTTGAACCGGTGGAGCGAACCCGGCTGCGACCGGCTGCTCGGCCGATTGTGGCAGGAGCCGAACGCGATCGGGATGATCCCAGACCTTGGCCAGGCGATCCGGGACGCCGCCCCGCACGACCCCTCTCCCTGGATCGAGCAATATCGGAAGCGCGCCGTCGCATGAGCCGCCCGGCGCTCCTCGCCCGGCATTGGCAAAGCCTCAGGCGCCGCATCCTGCGCAAGCTGCGGCGCCTGCCGGTCCTGGGCAGCCCGTTCCTTCGGCACTGGCATGTCCGGCGCTATGCGGCCGGCATGGGCGAGCTGCCACGGCTCGCGCCGCCGGTCACCTATTCCGAGCACCTGCTGCATCGCATCCTGTTCGATCGCGATCCGCGCCTGAAGATCGTTTCCGACAAACTCGCCGTGCGGGAGTTGATCCGCGAGCGGGTCGGCGAGACCTTCCTCGTTCCGCTCATCGGCGCCTGGACGAGACCGGAGGACATCGCCTGGGACAGCCTGCCCGACCGCTTCGTCCTGAAGCCGAACCACGGCTCCGGCATGGTCGCGCTCGTGCCCGACGCCACCCGGCTGGATCGCGCCGCCCTCGTGACGGAGATGCGGCGCTGGCTGCGCCAGGACTATTTCGATTGCGCCTGTGAATGGGGCTATCGAAACCTGCCGCGGCGGATCATGGCGGAGGCCCTGCTCACCACCGAAACGGGCGAGACGCCGCCAGAGGTCCAGGTGATGACCTTCCACGGCCGGGCCGTGATGATGCGCATCCTCACGGGCCGGAAGGGGCGCGAGACGCGTCACGCGAACTGGTTCGATACCGACGGCGTCGAACTGAGCCTGAAGTCGAAGGACATTCCGGTCGGCGCCTATCGGCTCGCCCCGGAGTTGGCGCGCGCGCTCGCCGATGTCGCCGGGCGCGTCGCAGCCGGCTTCGGCCATCTGCGGGTCGATGTCTACCTGACCGATCACGGGCTGAAGATCGGCGAACTCACGGCCTATCATGCGAGCGCGATCGTCGAATGGAACGACCCGCGCTTCAACGAGTTGCTCGGTCGCTGCTGGCGCGATCCCTCGGAGGCCGAGGCGATGCGCTGCCGTGCAGCGTTGCGCGAGCTTCGCCTCGCTCCCATCCACAAGGACGGCGTGTCCGCGCTGCATCACGCGATGGTGAAAGCCTGACGGTTGATTTCGCGGCTACGAAAGCGACGCGGACCGTCCTAAGGTAGGCTTAGGATAAGCGCCCGCCCAAGAGGCCCCATGGTTCCGCATCGCCCCCCCGCCCGGATCCTGCTCCCGCTGATCGTCGCCTGCGCGCTGTTCATGGAGAATCTCGATTCGACCGTCCTCTCAACATCCCTTCCCGCCATCGCCCGCGATTTCGGCGTCAGCCCGATCGACCTGAAGCTGGCGCTGACCTCCTATCTGCTGACCATCGCCATCTTCATCCCCGCCTCCGGCTGGGTGGCGGACCGGTTCGGCGCCCGCTCGGTATTCCGCCTCGCGATCGTCCTGTTCACCCTCGGATCGATCTGCTGCGGCCTGTCGAGCTCGATCCCGGAAATCGTCGCGTCGCGCGTGCTGCAGGGCATCGGCGGCGCCATGATGGTGCCGGTCGGGCGACTGGTGATCCTGAAATCGGTGTCGAAGTCCGAGCTTGTCGGGGCGCTCGCCTGGCTGACCGTGCCGGCGCTGATCGGACCCGTCGTCGGGCCCGTCGTCGGCGGCTTCATCACCACCTATTTCGAATGGCGCTGGATCTTCTGGATCAACGTGCCGATCGGCGTGCTCGGCGTGGTCCTCGCCACCCTGTTCATCCCCGACATACGCGGCGAGCAGCAGGTGCGCTTCGACGTGCCCGGCTTCCTGCTCACGGCCTTCGGCATCGCCGGCTTCATCACCGGCTCGACCTCGCTCGGCCTGAACCTGATGCCCTGGCCCTATGTCGCCACCTGCCTGCTCGGCGGCGCGGCGCTGCTGACGGTCTATTTCTTCTACAGCCGCCGCGTCGCCGACCCGATCCTGGACCTGTCGCTGTTCGCCATACCGAGCTTCGCGGCCAGCGTCATCGGCGGCATGCTGTTCCGCATCGGCATCGGCGCCCTGCCCTTCCTGCTGCCGCTGATGCTGCAGCTCGGCTACGGGCTGACGCCGTTCCAGTCCGGCACCATCACCTTCGTCTCGGCGATCGGCGCCATCGCCATGAAGTTCGTCGCGCCGCCGCTGCTGCGCCGGCTCGGCTTCCGCACGGTGCTGATCGCGAACTCGTTCATTGCCGCGTTCTTCGTCGGCATTCCGGCGGCGTTCTCGATCGGCACGCCAATGCATCTCATCACCGGCCTGCTGTTTGTCGGCGGCTTCTTCCGCTCGCTGCAGTTCACCAGCGCCAACGCGCTGTCCTTCGCCGACGTGCCGCAATCGAAGATGAGCCGGGCTACCAGCATGACCAGCGTGTTCCAGCAATTGTCGCTGTCGCTGGGCATCTCGACCGGCGCCATCTCGCTGCAGTTGACGATGAAGGCGCATGGCGGCACCCATCTCGACCTCGCGGCGTTCCACCCCGCCTTCATCGCCATCGGCCTGATCGCGGCGAGCTCGGTGATCTTCTTCGTCAGGATGCCGAAGGACGCCGGAGAGGAAATGTCCGGCCGCCAGCGCGCCACCAAGGAGCTTGCGCCCGACCCGGTCACCGCGATGCGCGAGCGCGCCTGAGCGCGCCCGCAGCAAGGACGAAAGGCACGGCACCCGCCCGCGCCGTTCGGGCGATTCAGGTCGCGATGCGCGGGATGATGTCCGGCACGCCGGAGAAGGCGCTTCGCAGCGCGGCGCCCCAGTGCTGCGAGATCGCCTGGAATTTCGGATCGCCGGCCTCGATCCGCTGCCGCACGTCGAAGCGGTAGCTGTCGCGGCGGATGACGCAGAGGTCGAGCGGCATGCCGACCGAAAGGTTGGAACGCAGCGTCGAGTCCATCGACACGCATACCGCCTTCACCACGTCCTCGAGAGAGGTGGTGGAGGAGACGACGCGGTCCAGGATCGGCTTGCCGTATTTGTGCTCGCCGATCTGAAAGTAAACGGTGTCGTCGGTCGCCTCGATGAAGTTGCCGGCGGCATAGACCATGAACAGGCGCAGCCGCCCGCCCTTGCGCTGGCCGGCGACGAGCATCGTCACGTCCGCGCCGGCGCCGTCCGCCTGGATCGACTGGCGATAACGGTCCTGCAGCCCCTGCATCGCCTCGCCGACCAGTTCGGCGGCATGATAGAGGCTGTCGACGTTCAGGATGGTCTCGATCGTCGGATCCTCAGCCGAGCGCTCGATCGCCTGGTTGATCCGCGTGATCACGCCCTGGGCGATCGAGAGATTGCCCGAGGTCATCATGACGATGGCGCGCTCGCCCGGAACCTCCCAGGTGAACATCTTGGAAAAGCGCGAGAAATTGTCGATCCCGGCATTGGTGCGGGTATCCGACAGCAGCACCAGGCCGGAATTGACGCGCACGGCGACGCAATAGGTCATGTCAGTTCAGGCCCCGGATCACTGCTGTTGCTGCTGGATAGCGTCGACATCGCCATCGCCCCGCGCGATGCGGACATCGGCCACGACCGTGCCGGCATCCCCGCCCGTCACCACTCCGCGCACCGGAGCCGCATCATGGGCGTCGAGCCCGGTGCAGAGCCGGACATAGTGGTCGGTCGGGCACAGGCCGTTGGCGACGTCGAAGCCGACCCAGCCGAGGCCCTCGACAAAGGCCTCCGCCCAGGCGTGCGTCTCGAACCGCTGGTGCTCGGCATCGCCGGCCAGCAGATAGCCGACGACATAGCGCGCCGGAATCCCGCGCGACCGTGCGGCGGAAATGAAGATATGCGCGTGGTCCTGGCAGACGCCGCCTTCGCCAGCGAGCGCGGCGGCGGCCGTCGTCGTGCTGTCGGTGACGCCGCTGACATAGGGCAAGGCCTCCTGAACGCGGGCCGACAGGGCATGCAGGCCGGAAAGCGTGTCGCCCCCCGGCTCCAGTTCCCCGCCGAGCGCACGGATCGCCGCGTCGGCGAGCGTCAGCGGCGTGTCGCGCAGGAAGACGCCGGTCGGGCAGGCCCGGCGCAGGCCGGCGACGATGCCGGCGCGATCCTCTGTCTCTACCCGGCCCCAGGCCAGGATCTCGAGCTCGGTGCGCTGTCCCTGCGACAGCCATTGGGCGCTCCGCTCGCCATAGCCGCCGACAATGGAGCGCTCGATCTCCTTGCCGTCGACGCTGACGTGCCAGTCGATCACGCGCTGGCCGTCAAAGCTCTGTGGGAACAGCCGAAGCCGCAGCGCCACGCTGGTGGCGCCGAGGGGGTACTGCATCTGGGTGAGGTGGCGAACAACAAGCAGCATGTCAGTTAAAATGGTAGGCCTGCGCGATCTCGCGCGACAGCCGGTTGGTGACGCTGAGGGCGGTCTGCACGAACTCGTGCAGGCCCTCTTCGAAGATCTCGCCGTTCTCGCGATCGCGCAATTCGGAGCGCACCATGGCGACGGTGTCGTGCGGCGGCTTGTTGCCGCCATGCGCATCGGCCAGGCGTTCGAGATGCCAGCCGATCTGGCCGAAGCAGAACGCCACGGAGCGCGGGAACTGCCGGTTCAGGATCAGGAGGTCGGCGATCCGCCACGGCGTGTAGCTGCCCCCGCCATAAACATGGAGATAGGCCCGCGCCGCCGACAGGGCGTGCAGCACCGAGGTCCACTGATAGTGGTCCCGCCCGCCGCCGACGACCGAGGTCTCCGGCAGCAGCACGTAATATTTGACGTCGAGCAGGCGCAGCGTCATCTCGGCCCGTTCCAGCGCGCCGCCGATGCGCAGGAAGTCGTGCCCCTCGTTGCGAAGCTGGCCCGTCTCGGCCGCGCCGCGGAAGGTCGAGGCGCGGGTCTTCACCCAGTCGAGCAGTTCCGGCAGGTCGCGGCGGGCGCGGGCGGTGTCGTAGCTCTCCAGCCGGCGCCAGTCGTCGTTCAGCGCCTCCCACATGTCCTGCGTCAGCGCGGTGCGGACGGCGCGGCCATTGCCGCGCGCCCGCATCATGCAGGAGCGGATCGAGGAAGGGTTGGTATCGTCGAGCAGCAGAAGGCGGACGATGTCCGCCTCGGAGACGCTGCGGCCGCCCTCGATCAGCGCGTCGCAGCCCGTGACGCGCAGCACGGAGCGCCATTCCTCGCGGTGGATCGGTCCCGGCAGGATGGTCATGCGCTGACCCATCTGG
>JAFKJZ010000455.1 GCA_017305815.1 Hyphomicrobiales bacterium | reverse complement strand
CGCATCGAGATCGCGCCGCCGGACCGCTATGTCCCGGCCGGCCAGGCGCTCGACGCCGTCAGCGCCGGGTCGGTTCAGGCGCTGCAGACCTGCTCCTACTATCACGTCGACCGTGACCCCGCCTTCGCCTTCGGCTCCGCCCTGCCCTTCGGACTCAATGCCCGCATGCAGGACGCCTGGATCGTCGAAGGCGGCGGCGGGCCCCTGCTCGACGGCCTCTATGCGCAGTATGGCCTGACCTCTCTCGTCGCCGGCAATACGGGCGCCCAGATGGGTGGCTGGTTCCGCAAGGAGATCCGCAGCCTGCCGGAGATGGCCGGTTTGAAGATGCGGATCGCCGGCCTCGGCGGCATGGTGCTCGCTCGTCTCGGCGTCGAGCCGCAGGAACTCGCCATTGAGTCGGCCTATGCCGCGCTCGACGATGGCTGGCTCGACGCGGCCGAATGGAGCGGACCCTATGAGGACGAGCAGCTCGGCTTCTACAAGGTCGCGCCCTATTACTATTATCCCGGCTGGTGGGACGGCGGCCCCTCGATCCACCTGTTGATCAACCGCGCCGCCTTCGAGGCGCTGCCGGAAACCTACAAGGAAGCGCTGCGGGCGAGCGCCGCGCAGGCCGGGCACGAGATGCAGGCCCGCTACGACGTGCGCAACAACACCGCGATCCGCAGCCTGATCGACAAGGGCGTGCAGCTCCGGCCGTTCCCGACCGACATCCTGGAAGCGGCCTACAAGGCGTCGTTCGAGCTCTACGCCGAACTCGCCGCCGCTCATCCGCGCTTCAAGGCGATCTACGAGCCGTGGAAGGGCTTCCGCGACCAGATCTACCAGTCGTTCCGGGTCGCCGAATATTCCTTCGAAAGCTTCGGCTTCACCCAGCAGGCCAAGGGTCACTAGAGGTCAGGCCAGCGAGGCCCTCACCCAACCCTCTCTCGCAGGCGGGCGAGGGCTTTGAGCCGGCGCCCGTCATCGATCTGCCGCCCGACATGACAGGCTCGACGCGCCCCCCTCTCCCGCGCGCGGGAGAGGGCTGGGGTGAGGGTCCTGCAACCCCTACCGGAATACGATCCGACCTTCCGCCTTCGGCGCGATCGTCTTCTTGACCGTGATGTAGTCGATCACGTCGCTCGCCATCAGCTTGGCGTCGACCGGGCTGATCAGCCGCGCCGCGTCCTTCAACGCAACATAGCCGTCGCCGCCATCGGCGACATAGTCGTTGGTGGCGAGCGTGTACTTCTTCTCCGGGTCGAGCGGCGCGCCGTTGACCGTGACGCTCCGGACCCGCATCCCCGGCAGCTGCTTCAGGTCCACCTCGACGACGAGGCCGGAAACCTGCGGGAAGCGGCCGGCCGCCGCCTCGGTCAGGCTGAAGCCGTTTTCGAGCGCCGCCTTCAGGGCCTTGCCGGTGACGGCGAGCTTCACCGTCTTGTTGCCGAAGGGCAGCTCGGCGAAGACGTCGGCCCGCGTCAGCACCGTGCCGGCCGGATATTCCTTGTCGGCCCGGATGCCGCCGCCATTGGTGAGCGCGATATCGGCGCCGACCGAGGCGCGGATCGCGTCGGCGACCAGATTGCCGATCGCCGCCTCCTCGCCGCGCACGGTGGCGCGGCGGCTGTCGAGCAGCGTCTCGCTTGTGCCGATCTGCACCTTGAGCTCGCCGTCGAGCTTGTCCTGATAGGCTTTCACCACGCCGGCGATCTTCGGGTCCGGCGTGACGGTGGCGCTGTCGACGATGTCGAAATGCGGCCGCCAGGTGATCTGCGTCTTGCCGTCCTTCTCGGTCTTGTCGATCGTCACCCGGGTGACGATGATGCTCTCCGCCTGCGCTCCGGATTCCGTCAGCGCCGTCTTGCCGTCGAAGAAGGCGAGCAGATGCTCGTCATGGCCGGAGAGCACGAGGTCGGCGGCGCGGTTGCGCACCAGCGACATGTCGACGGAAAGCGGCGTGTGCACGACCGCGACGACGAAATCGGCGCCGGCATCGCGCAGCGCCTTGCCCTTCGCCTTGCCGGTCTCGATCGACGAGTTGAACACCGTGTCGCCGGCGGTGGCGACCACAGGCGTATCCTCTGTCGTCAGCCCGTAGAAGCCGATCTTGACGCCGCCGACCTCGACCACGCGCTCGTCGACGGTGTTCTTCGGCTGGCTGCCGTCCTTCTCGCGGATGTTCGAGGTCACGACCGGAAAGGTCGCCTCGCCGATGCGGGCATGGAACACGTCCGGCCCGAAATCGAACTCGTGATTGCCGGGCGTCATCACATCGACCTTCATCTGGTTGAGGATGTCGATGATATGGGCGCCCTTGTCGATGCCGGAGAGCAGCGACGGCGAAATGGTGTCGCCGGAATGGACGAAGAAGGTCGGCCCCTTGGCGCGCTCGGCCTCGACGACAGCGGCGAGCCGGGCGAAGCCGCCGCGCCCGTCCAACTCCTCCATCCGGTCGATATCGTTGGTCTGCACGAAGGTGATCGTCACCGGCGCGGCCCAAGCCGGCGCCGCGACTGTCATCGCGAGGGCGAGAAGGCCGAACCGCAGGCTGCGCTGGCGTCCGAACATGTTGCGATCTCCGGTCAGGATTGGGGCGGGGCGTGCGGCCAGAATGCCACCGCAATGTTGCAATGGCATAGCGGCATCCGACAAGGGCGCATTCGGCGCGACGGCGGGATCGGCGCGCGCGGCCGCTGCGACAACGCGCAACCGAGGAAATTGCACCCTGCCCCTTCGCGTTCGGGCGCTCTGCGGCTAAGTTCCGGCACGATGACCAGCCAGATCGCCGATATCGCCGCGCCCGCGGCCAAGCCCGCCGACCATCCGCCGATCACCGGCGGCCGGATCGGCGTCCTCCTTCTCAATCTCGGGACCCCGGATGCGACCGACTACTGGTCGATGCGGCGCTATCTGAAGGAGTTCCTGTCGGATCCGCGCGTCATCGAGGTGCCGAAGCTGATCTGGTGGCCGCTCTTGAACGGCGTCATCCTGACGACGCGACCGCAGAAATCCGGCAAGAACTACGCCTCGATCTGGAACAACGAGCGCAACGAATCGCCGCTCCGGACCATCACCCGCTCGCAGTCGGAGAAGCTCTCCGCCGCCCTCGCCGGCAATGGCAGGATCGTCGTCGACTGGGGTATGCGCTACGGCACGCCCTCGATCGCCGAGAAGATCGACGGGCTGCAGCGCGCCGGCTGCGACAGGATCCTGATCGCGCCGCTCTATCCGCAATATTCGGCGACGACCACCGCGACCGCCAACGACAAGGCGTTCGACAAGCTGAAGACGATGCGCTGGCAGCCGGCCGTGCGCACGCTGCCGGCCTATCACGACGACCCGGTCTATATCGCCGCGCTCGCCACCTCGGTCGAACGCTCGATCGCCGCGCTCGATTTCGAGCCCGAGATCGTGCTCGCCTCGTTCCACGGCCTGCCGAAGCGCAACCTGACGCTCGGCGACCCCTATCACTGCCATTGCCTGAAGACGGCCCGGCTGCTGCGCGAACAGCTTGGCTGGCCGCAGGACAAGCTGCGCGCCACCTTCCAGTCGCGCTTCGGCAAGGCGGAGTGGCTGCAGCCCTACACCGACAAGACCGTCGAGGCGCTGGCAAAGGCGGGCGTCAAGCGCATCGCCGTCGTCATGCCCGGCTTCTCGGCCGATTGCGTCGAGACGCTGGAGGAGATCGCCGGCGAGAACGCCGAGATCTTCAGGCACAATGGCGGCGAGCATTTCGCCGCGCTGCCCTGCCTGAACGACAGCCCGGAAGGCATGGCGCTGATCGAGCACCTCGTCCGCCGCGAACTGCTCGGCTGGGTCTAAGGGACGGACGTCGACCGGTCTTCACCTCTCCCTGAGGGAGAGGTCGACGGCCGCAGGCCGGCGGGTGAGGGGTACAGTCCTCTCCGCGTTAGCCCCAACCCCTCACCCGGAGCTGCGCTCCGTCCTCTCCCCATGGGAGAGGTGAAGAGAGGGTCTTGCTTCCCTAGGCGACGCCGATGCGCAACAGGTCGTGCATGTGCAGCACGCCGACTGGCTTCTCGCCCTCGACGACGAACAGCACGGTGATCTTGGCGCCGTTCAGCCGGTCGATCGCCGCGCCCACCAGCATGTCCGGCTGGATCGTCTTCGGCGAGCGGGTCATCACCTGGTCGACGGTGCGCGACAGCAGGTCGGGCCCGATATGCCGGCGCAGATCGCCGTCGGTGATCATGCCGATCAGCGCGCCGTCGCCGTCGACGACACCGAGGCAGCCGAGCCCCTTCGCCGTCATCGTCACGATCGCCTCGGTCATCGGCGCGCCCGAATGCGCGACCGGCATCGACGCGCCCTTGTGCATGATGTCGCGGACGAAATGCAGGCTGGCGCCGAGCTTGCCGCCAGGGTGGAACAGGCGGAAATCCTGCGCCGTGAAGCCGCGCGTCTCCAAGAGCGCGATGGCGAGCGCGTCGCCGAGCGCCAATTGCATCACCGCCGAGGTCGTCGGCGCCAGGCCGTGCGGACAAGCCTCCTCGGCCTTGGGTAGCGCCAGCACATGGCTCGCCTGGCGACCGAGCGTGCTCTCGGCGTTCGAGGTGACGGCGATCAGCGGCGTGCGGAAGCGGCTCGCATATTCGACCACGGCGCGCAACTCCGCCGTCTCGCCCGACCAGGACAGCGCCAGGATGATGTCGTCGCGGCCGACCATGCCGAGATCGCCATGGCTCGCCTCGGCGGCATGGACGAAGAAGGCCGGCGTGCCGGTCGAGGCGAGCGTCGCGGCGATCTTGACGCCGACATGGCCGCTCTTGCCGACGCCGGTGACGACGACGCGGCCGCCATGGGCGCGGATCATCTCGACGACTTCGGCGAAGGGCGCCGCGAGCGGACCGGCGAAGGCGGCGGCAAGGGCGTCGAGGCCGGCGCGCTCGCTTCCGAGCGTCCGGAGCGCCGAGGCCACCGACTGGCCTGCCAAATCCACGCCTGCCACGTCCACGCGCGTGTCATCCGCAACCGGCATCGTTTACTCCACTGCTATTCACTGGCGGGCTTTTAACATGCTCGGCCCCCCGGCGCGCCACAAAAACGCTGTGCGGCGGCGAGGCCGCGACAACCTTCTCTTAACCAAGGCCGTTTACGGTTCGGAAACCATAGTGTCCGGCTCGCCGGACGCTGTCCGTTCATGCGCAAAGGTCACGGCAAGCGGCAATGCAATTCCCGGCCCGGCTCTTCCTGTCGGCGGCGCTCGTTTCGGCGCTCGCTTCGACGACGGTCGCGCGGGCCGAGGACACCCCCCTGCCGGTCGACCTGCTCGACGACACCGACGCCTTCGGCAGCCTGCGCGGCAGCGACGGCCAGGCCTCGGTCGACCTGACGCTGCCGACCGAGACGCCCGGCACCGGCCGCGACGAGCCGCTTTCGGCCAGCCGCGCCGTGCGCACCGAGCGGATCGCGCCCACCATCGCCGAGGAGGACGAGCAGCCGACGCGGCCGCGCGCCCGCACGGCCGACGCGCTCGACGCCTCGAGCTATGATCCGCTCGGCATCCGTCTCGGCAGCTTCGTCGTCCTGCCCTCGGTCGAGCTGCGCGGCGGCTATACATCGAACGCGGCCGGATCCTCGACCGGCGGCCCCTCCGGCGTTCTCACCGTGGTGCCGGACCTGATCGTCAAGTCCGACTGGAGCCGGCACGCGCTCGGCTTCGCCTTCCACGGCAATCTCGATTATTTCTCGGACGGCTCGGTGGCGCCGCAGCCGGACATCAATGCCGAGGCGACAGCGCGCCTCGACCTGCCGCGCGACTGGGCGCTGCGGCTGCGCGCCAACTACAATTACCAGACGCAGTCGCTCTCCAGCCTCGACTATCCCGCCGGCGTCGAGAACCCGCCCGGCGTCAACACCTACAATGCCGGCGCGACGCTGGACGGCACGGTCGGCCGGGTCGCGCTGCAGCTGCGCTCCGGCGTGACCTATACCGGCTACGAGGACGGCAAGGGCGCCAATGGCGAGATCATCCCGCAGGGCGACCGCGACAACACCTGGGTGAGCGCCGCGACCCGCGTCGGCTACGAGGTAACGCCGGCCTTCACGCCCTTCGTCGAGGCCGAGGTGTCGGATCGCAGCTTCCGCCAGAAGATCGATTCGAACGGCTTCAACCGCGCCAGCCAGGGCATCACGCTGCGCGGCGGCATCGCCTATTCGGCCGATCCGGTGCTGAAGGGCGAGCTCGCCCTCGGCTGGCATCACGAAAGCTATGACGACGACGCGTTCAAGCCGCTGAACGCCATGACCATCGACGGCAACGTGCTGTGGGCGCCGACGGAGCTGACCAACTTCACGCTGCGCGCCGCCACCTATGTCGATCCGACGACGGATCCGAGTTCGGCCGGCTCGATCGTCTACGACATCGGCCTGAAGGCGCAGCACGCGCTGCGGCGCAACCTGACGCTCGATGCCGACCTCGGCTACCAGTACCAGAAATACGAGGGAATCAACGCCGCCGACGCAACCTACGAAGCCGGCTTCGGCGTCACCTGGAAGATCAATCGCTCGGCCTGGGTTGTCGGCCGTTTCCAGCAGGAATACTACAAGAGTGCCACGCCGGGAGGCGACTATCCGACCACCACGGTCACGGTCGGATTGCGCCTCCAGCGCTGATTTCGGGTCGTTTCGTTTGCCGTGTCATCAACCCGACACGTTCACCGGTTATGCGGAAGATCATGGCCTTTAACCACCGCAAAACGATCACCTTCCGCCTCGCCCAGACAGCGCGTGCCGCTCGCGGGCGTTCAGGTAGCCATCTGACGCGGATGGGGCTTCATCCGGGTCAGGACAGCGTCTTGAAGACGCTTTCCGAGCAGGACGGGCTCTCGATGAGCCAGCTGGCGCAATCCCTCGCCGTGCAGCCGCCCACCGTCACCAAGATGGTGAGCCGCCTCGCCGCGCAGGGCTATGTCGAGCGCCGGGCCTCGGCCGGGGACGGGCGCCAGGCGCATGTCTACCTGACCGAACAGGGCCGCGACGCCATCCTCGGCATCGACAAGGGCTGGAAGCGCCTCGAGAAGGAGGCGCTGGCCGGGCTCGACGACAAGGACGTCAAGCGGCTGCGCAAGCTGCTGCGCCAGATCGAGCGCAACCTCTCCGCCATCGCCGAGGACGACGAGGACGACGTCATCGACGAGCCGGAAGCGGCGGCCGAGGCGGAAGCGCAGCCGGACGTCGCCGAGAAGCCCGAAGTCGTCGCCTGAACGAAGTCTTCGCCGGCGCGGTGTGCCAGCTTTGGCGCGCGAAGTCCGGGCCTGGGCAAACCCCGACTTCGGCAAGTCCTTGCTTGAGCCGGGCGGCGCGATCTGGTTGAGTGGCGGGGGCCGATCGTCGATAGCGCCTGCCCTCCCCGGGGCATCATCTCCCGACCGACTTCGCGGAGTCCGGATGTCTCCCCCGTTGCCGACCGCCGATGCGGAGGCCACGCTGCGCCTGCGCGGCATCGCTCTCTATTGCCTCGCCATGCTGCTGTTTTCCTGCACGGACGCCTGCGCCAAGTTCGCCGGCCAGTTCGTGCCGGTGATGGAGGTGGTGTGGCTCCGCTTCCTGGTGCAGGTCGTACTCGCCGCGCTGGTGTTCCAGCCCTGGCGCGCCATCGCCCTCTACAAGACCCGCCGGCCAGTGATGCAGTTCCTGCGCGGCATGTTCCTCGCCGGCTCGACGATCTTCAATTTCCTGGCGATCCATGAGCTGCCGCTCGACATGACCATGTCGATCGGCTTCTCGGCGCCCTTCATCACGGCGGCGCTGGCCGGGCCGCTGCTCGGCGAATGGGCCGGGCCACGCCGCTGGGCGGCGATCCTGGTCGGCTTCGCCGGCGTGCTCGTCATCACCATGCCGGGCTTCGGGGCGCTGAAGCCGGCGATCTTCCTGTCGCTCGCCGCCGCCTGCTCCAACGCCTTCTACATCCTCTCGACCCGGCTCATGACCCGGACCGAGAGCAGCGCCGGCCTGCTGCTCTATTCGGCGCTGATCCCGATGCTGGTGCTCTCGCCGGTGTCGCTGCCGGTCATGGCCGTGCCGCCGACGATCCTCGTCGCGCTCTGCCTGTTCCTGACCGGCGCGCTTGCCTTCGCCGGCCACTGGTGCCTGGTGCGCGCCCATCACATGACCGCCGTACCGGTGCTGGCGCCCTTCATGTATACGGGCCTGATCTGGATGATCCTGCTCGGCTATGTCTTCTTCGGCGACGTGCCAGAGCCGCGCACCCTGGTCGGCGCCGCCATCATCATCGCGAGCGGGCTCTACCTGCTCTATCGCGAGCGGGTGAAGGCGCCGGAGCGCCAGCAGCCGATCGACGTGCTGGACGGCTGACGCGACGGGAGCGTGAAAGCGCTTCCGCCAGCGACGGGGCGCGCGCGACAAGAAAACGCGGGTCGTCAGGCAACCGGGCCAGTTCGGTGTTTCCATGCAGCCCGGAACTGCTCTAAGAGAACGAGCCGCCTCCCCGAAGGCCGGCGGCCCAGCACGTGCCTTCCCCCGGATTTCCCCATGGCCCTTCCCGCCAACCGCCAGGCGCGCTTCTTCGTCGCCCTCGCCATCTCGGTCGCGCTGCTGAACAGCACCGCCGCGTCGCCGCTCTATACGAGCTACCGGATGATGTGGTCGCTCGGCGCCTTCACCGTCGCCTTCATCTTCGCGATCTACGCCTTCGGCACGCTGATAGCCCTGCTGGTGCTCGGCCGCCTGTCGGATCGCCTCCCGGATCGGCGGCTGCTGATCATCCTCTCGCTCGGCGTGGTGATCGCCGGCGCGCTGATCTTCGGCTTCGCCGGCAATCTCCCGACGCTGATGCTCGGCCGCCTGCTCGCCGGCGCCGGCACGGGCGGCCTCACCGGCATCGCCAATGCCGCGCTGATCGAGCTCGACCCGAAGGCGGATGCCCGCGCCAACGCCGTGCTCGCCACCGCCGTCTTCACCGGCGGCTGCGCGCTCGGCCCGATGATCAGTTCGGCCGCGCTCCATTTCGACGCCTGGCCGCTGCACCTGCCCTTCGTGCTGATCGCCGCGCTGGCGCTGATCGCCATTCTCGGCCTCGCCACCGCGTCGTGGCAGCCGGCGCCGCGCATCACCGACCCCCGCGAGGCGACCGCCGCCGACGACGTGCCCGCCGGGCGCTACACGGCCTTCGCGGTCGCCGCCGGCGCGCTGATCATCGCCTGGGCGGTCGGCTCGACCTTCGCCGGGCTCGGCGTCACCTTCGTGCATGAACTGCTTGAGGTTCACAGCCAGGCGGCGTCCGGCGTCATCGTCGCCGCCTTCCAGCTCGTCGCCGGCATCAGCCAGCTCGCCAGCCAGCGGCTCGATTCGAACCGCGCCATGGTGCTCGGCACCACGCTGATCGCGCTCGCCATCCTCGCCTGCGCACTGGCGATCTGGATCACCTCGCCGCTCCTGTTCGTGCTCGGCACGGTCGGCAGCGGCATCGGCTATGGTGCCGCCTTCGTCGGCGCCGCCGGCGTGGTCAACCGGATCGCGCCGGCCGACCGGCGCGCGACCTGGGTGTCTACCTTCTACATCACCGGCTATCTCGCCAACGCGCTGCCGGTGCTGGCGCTCGGCTTCCTGGGCGACCAGCTCGGCCTGTTCGGCGCCTTCCTCTGCCTGACGGTGTTCATCGTCGTCGGCACCTTCGTCGTCAACGGCGCGGCGAAGCTGATCCTCGCCGCCCCGCGCCCGGCGCGATAGGCGAAGCAAGGCCCTCACCCTGCCCTCTTCCGCAAGCGGGCGAGGGTTTTGGCCGGCGACCTTCATCGATCGGGAGCGTCGCCTGCGCGAACTTAGGCGATCCCCCTCTCCCGTCAGGCGATCCCCCTCTCCCGCGCGCGGGAGAGGGCCGGGGCGAGGGCTCTCTTCAATAAAATCCTCAAATCCCCGCATACCATTCGTAGCCGCGGTCTTCCCAAAAGCCGCCCTGGCCGCCGTCGATATCGGCGAAATCGGCGACCGCCTCGATGCGCATGACGTATTTCGCCATCTTGTAGCCGAGCTGGCGCTCGACCCGCAGCCGCAGCGGCGCGCCATGCGGCACCGGCAGGGTCTCGCCGTTCATCTCATAGGCGAGGATGGTCTGGGCGTGGTTCGCGTCCTCGAGGCCGAGGCTCTCGTAATATTTGGCGCCACCGGTCAGAGTCTCGTCGAGCGTGTCGGCGCAATAGAAGACGATGTAGCGCGCTCCGGGCTTCACCCCGGCCTGATCGAGCAGGACCTTCAGCGGGACACCCTTCCATTTGCCGATGCAGCTCCAGCCCTCGACGCAATCGTGCCGGGTGATCTGGGTGCGCGAGGGCAAGGCCCGCAGCTCGTCGAGCGACCATTCCATCGGCCGCTCGACCAGGCCGCCGAGCTTCAGTTTCCAGTTCCGGAAATTGTCGGCGGCGAGCGCCAGATAGTCCGCGTCCTGCGGATCGGTACTGCCATTGGCGCGGAAATCGGGCGAGATGTCGGCCTCGGAATATTCATGCGCCAGCGCGTCGGGACCGAGAAGGGCGCGCTGCGCCGTGCGCGTCAGCGTCTCGGCGCGGAACAGCAGGCGGCGGAAGCTCTCGGAGCCGGAAAGCTGGTCGCAGCCGGAAAGCAGCAGCGCGCCGCCCAGCACCAGCGCCCGCTTGAGGAAGCCCCGACGATCGAAACCGCTCTCAATGCGCATCGGCATGGACGACGACGAAGAGCATCACCAGCGTGGCGCAGATGAAGTGGATCGTGCGCGCCGTCTGCCGCCCGCCGAATAGCTCGACCAGCCAGGGAAAGGCCGCGTCGATCCCGGGCGACATGGTGAGCCCCGCCAACACCAGAAGCGGCAGCACGATGACGACGATGCCGAAATAAGCGAGCTTCTGCAGCACGTTGTAGTGGCGCGCCTCGTCCCCCCTGGGGAAGCGAAGCCGAAGATGCTCCCAGATCGAGCGGCCGATATGGCGGAGTTGTTCGCCGCTCGGCACCAGTTCGCGCAGATGGCCCGACGTCAGGCTCCAGGCGAGATAGACGAGGCCGTTGGCGACGAACAGCCAGGCGAAAAAGAAGTGCCAGCGCCGGCCGGTGGCGAGATCCTGGTAGCTCGGCAGCGTCGCCCAGCTCGGAAAGCCGCGCTCGACCAGTTCGCCATGCTCGCGCGATACGCCGAGCACGCCGGTGGTGGTGAAATCATGGCCGAGGATGGTGGTGACGCCGACCGGCTTGGCGCCGCTGTCGTCCGCCGCGCCCATGGCGAGCACGGGATGGTCGAACTGCGAGCGCTGGCCGACATAGAGCGCCGGATGGGCGTTGAAGATCTGCATGCCGCTCATCAGCAGCACGGCGATGCAGAGCACGTTGATCCAGTGCGTGATCCGCACCACCAGGCGGTGACGATAGATCAGCAGGCGACGTCGGGGAGCATCCTCATGCGGTATCGCAGACATGGCCGGCCTCCGCCGGCCCGGCACGCGGTCGATACGGCCGCCCTCTCTCCGGGCCCGACCATTCTACGCCAATTTCGCCCGCGAAGTTTCGGGAGATGGCACTTCACGGACGAGAAGGAGATTCCAGCTTCACCGAGGCGCAACGACTTCGCCTCTCCCATGGGGAGAGGTCGACGGCCGCAGGCCGGCGGGTGAGGGGTTCAGGCCTCACCCGAGAGATGGCAACCCCTCACCCGGAGCTTCGCTCCGACCTCTCCCCATGGGAGAGGTGAAGGAGAGCCCGCTCCCCTTCTCGCATCCGAAGCCAAGCCCCCTCTCCCGCGCGCGGGGGAGGGTTGGGGTGAGGGTCTTTCCTGTGTCCCGCCCGCGGGAAACGTTCAGCCCTTCACCCTGGTGCCGTTCTGGGCGGCGATGAAGTCGGAGATCATCGGCACGAACTTCTCGGCCTGGCCGGAAGCGGCCATGGCGGCGAAATTGTTCTTCACCGATTCACCCAGCGTGTTCACCGCGCCGACCGAATCCGCCATCAGCGCCAGGTAGCGCAGGTCCTTGTAGGCCTTGGAGATGGTGAAGGGGTGCGCATTCTCGTTGCGGTCGATCACGTAGTTCATGAAGGTGTCGTAGAAGCCGCAGCGCATGCGGCCCTTGCTGATCACCGAATGGAACGTATCGGGCGTGATGCCTACCTTCTGGCCAAGCGCCAGCGCCTCGGAATAGAGCGCGGCATAGCCGAGCGACAGGAAGTTGTTGAGCAGCTTCATCTTGTGGCCGGCGCCGACCGGGCCGACATGGACGATCGTCGCCGCCCAGCAGGCGATCAGCGGCTCCAGCGAGGCGAACACCTCGTCGGAGGCGCCGACCAGCGCCTGCAGCGTGCCGGCGGCGGCATTCGCCGGCGTGCCGCCGAGCGGCGCGTCGACCAGCGTCACGCCCTGCGCCTCCATGCGGCCGGCGAGGCGAAGCGTCGAGGTCGGCTCGGCGGTCGAGCAGTCGACGACGATCAGGCCCTTGCGCGCGCCGGCGAGGATGCCGTCCTTGCCCTCGATCACCTGCTCGACATCGCGGGAGCCGGTGACGCAGAGGAAGATCACGTCGGCGCCGCGCGCCATCTCGGCCGGGGTCTTCACCTCGCTGGCGCCGAGCGCCAGCAGCCGCTCGACCGCCTCGCGGCGTCGATTGGCCATCACGAGCAGCGGATTGCCCTTGGTGACGAGATTGGTGGCCATCCCCTCGCCCATGAATCCAAGCCCGATGAAGCCAACGGTGCGGTTCGACATGCCTGCAACCCCTCCCTGGGTGTTTGCATTTGATTTCATTCGCAGATTAGAGTGGTAAGCGGTTTCAGGACAAGGCAAACTACCGCCATTCCCGCGAGGAAACACCGCCGGATCGGATTGTCGGCGAAGACTTGCCGGAATCGATCGCGCAAATCATGTTACCGATCACACGAATCCGGTCCCGGCGATGCGCCAACCGGGGACCGCACCCAGCCAGCCCCAAGGAGCCTCCATGTCCCGGCCCGAACTGCTCATGCCCGGCCGCATGCAAAAGAACGTCAACGATGCGCTCGACGCCAAGTTTACCGTGCATCGTCTCTACGACGCCAAGGATCCGGCCGCGCTTCTGGCCGAAGTCGCGCCCCGCATCCAGGCCGTCGCCGTGGGCGGCGCTGTCGACGCGGCGCTGATCGACAAGCTCCCGGCGCTGGAAGTCATTGCCTCCTTCGGCGTCGGTTACGACCTCGTCGACGCCAAGTACGCCGGCACCAAGGGCATCATCGTCACCAACACGCCGGACGTGCTGACCGAGGAAGTCGCCGACACGGCGCTCGGCCTGCTGCTGATGACGGTGCGCGAGCTTTCCGCGTCCGAGCGCTACCTACGCGCCGGCAAGTGGCCCTCCGGCAATTATCCGCTCAGCAGCTCGCTGCGCGACCGCACCGTCGGCATTGTCGGCCTCGGCCGCATCGGCAAGGCGATCGCCCGCCGCCTCGAGGCCTTCGACGTCAAGGTCGTCTACCACAACCGCCGGCCGGCCGATGACGTTTCCTACGAGTACTACGCCGACCTGACCGAGATGGCGAAGGAGGTCGACACGCTGCTCTCCGTGCTGCCGGGCGGCGCCTCGACAGAGAAGGCGATCAACCGCGCCGTGCTCGACGCACTGGGCCCGAACGGCGTCCTGATCAACATCGGCCGCGGCACGGTGGTCGACGAGCCGGAGCTGATCAAGGCGCTGCAGGAGAAGCGGATCCTCGCCGCCGGCCTCGACGTGTTCGAGAAGGAGCCGCAGGTTCCGGCCGAGCTGATCGCGCTCGAGAACGTCGTCCTGCTGCCGCATGTCGGCTCGGCTTCGGTCTATACGCGCAACGCCATGGGCCAGCGCGTGATCGATAATCTCACCGCCTGGCTCGACGGCAAGCCGCCGCTGAGCCCGGTCGTCGAGACGCCGTTCACCGGCTGGAAGAAGAAGTAAGGCCTTCGGGCCTCGCGAATACGCGGGAGGGATCGCCCCTCCCGCTTCGCCTCAGGGCAAGGCCCTCACCCAACCCTTTCCCGCGAGCGGGCAAGGGCTTTGGGGCAGCGCCTTTCATAGCCGGCGAGCCATTGCGGCAACCCGCGCAGGCGCCCCCCTCTCCCGCGCGCGGGAGAGGGCCGGGGTGAGGGTCTTCACGACGCTCACGCCCCCTTACAGCGCGAAACCACCGTCGGAGAGGTAGACCTGGCCGGTCGTGTAGCGCGACTCATCGGACGCCAGGTAGATCGCCAGCGACGCGATCTCCTCGGCCGTGCCGAGGCGGCCCATCGGCTGGCGGTCGATGAACTGCTGGCGGATTTCCTCCACCGTCTTGCCCTGCTTCTCCGCCTGCTCGGCGATGCGGCTGTCGAGCGACGGCGACTGGATCGTGCCCGGCGCGATCGAATTGGCGCGGATGCCCTGGCGGATATAGTCGGCCGCGACCGCCTTGGTCAGGCCGACCACGGCCGCCTTCGAGGCGCCATAGGCATAGCGGTTCGGGATGCCGCGCACCGAGCTCGCGCCCGACGAGATGTTGATGATCGAGCCCTCGCCCTTCGCCAGCATGCCCGGCAGGAAGGCGCGGATCGTGCGGTGCATCGCCTTGACGTTGATGTCGAAGGAGAAATCCCAGTCCTCGTCCGAGGTGGAGAGCACCGTGCCGTGATGGACGAAGCCGGCGCAGTTGAAGAGCACGTCGACCGGGCCGACCTGCTTGGCCAAAGCGTCGACCGCCGCCGTCGAGCGCACGTCGAGCGCATGAACCTCGGCGACGCCGGCCGCCTTCAGGTCGGCCATCCCCTCCGGCTTCAGGTCCGTGGCGATGACATAGGCGCCCTCGGCCGCGAAGGCGAGCGCGGTGGCGTGCCCGATGCCGGCTCCCGCCGCGGTGAGAAAGGCGCGCTTGCCCTTGAGACGTCCCGTCATGAAATTCCTCCCGTTCTATGTCATGGATTGCGGCCGGTGGAATTCCTCAATCCACAGGCCGAAAACTGGATGGCTGCCGGATGGCGAGGCGGCTAGGTCGATGCCTCCGGCAGCGACGCGTCGAGGCTCGACTTCTGCCGGCCCTCGGCGTCGAAATTGGCGGGATCGAGCCACACCTCGAAGGCGGCCTTCACGCGCGGCCAGTCGCTATCGAGCATGGCGAACCAGGCGGTGTCGCGGTTGCGGCCCTTGACGATCATGTGCTGGCGGAAGGTGCCCTCATAGGCGAAGCCGTAGCGCCTGGCGGCGCGCCGCGACGGCGCATTCAGGTCGTTGCACTTCCACTCGTAGCGGCGATAGCCGAGATCGTCGAAGACATGGCGCGCCATCAGGTACATCGCCTCGGTGGCGCCGATCGTGCGCTGCAGCGGCGGCGTATAGAGGATGTTGCCGACCTCGACGACCCGGTCGTTCGGCACGATCCGCATCAGCGCCGCATGGCCGACGGCGCGGCCGGTGGCGCGGTCGAGAATGGCGAAGAGCAGTGGATCGTCCTTCTTCGCCGCCTCGGCGTAATAGGCGGCGAAGCTCTCGTAGTCGGCGAAGGGACCCTGCCAGAGATAGGGCCAGAGCCCCTCGTTCTCCGGCCCGCTCGACGCCTCGTAGATGTCGCGGCCATGCGCGGCGAGGTCGAACGGCACGATGGTGACGAAACGCCCCGCGAGCGTCACGCGGCCGGGCCTTGGTCCCGGCGTCGGGTCGAGTTCGATGCCGACGGGCAGCGTTCCGTTCGATGTCACGATATCAGCCTCTGGCGAAGGGAGCGAAGATGCGGTTCAGCTCGGCGCCCGGCTCGGCATGGGCGAGCTCCGTCAGCGTGCCGGCGGCCGCCACCTCGCGCGCCAGCCGCAGGAAGCCGCCATAGGCGGCGCGGGCAAGGCCGGTCGCGAGCGAGACGCGGCGCACGCCCCGCGCCGCGATCTCGGCGATCGGCTGGGCGGGATCGAGCGCGATGGCGTTGACCGGCTTGCCGCCGGCAGCGGCAAGCACGGCGGCGGTGGCGGCGGCGTCGAGCTTGCCCGGCACGAACAGCACGTCGGCGCCGGCCTCGGCAAAGGCGGCGATGCGCCGGCAGGCCTCGTCCAGCCCTCCGGGATGGCCGACCAGGAGCGCCCCGCTGCGCGCGGTCAAAAGCACGTCCTGGCGTGACGCATCGATGGCGGCGCGGGCGGCGCGGATCCGCTCGACGGCATGATCGAAGCCATAGAGCGAACGATCGGACGCCATGTCCTCGACCGAGAGGCCAGCGACGCCGGCATCGACGCAGAGGGCGACATTGGTGGCGACGCCCTCGGCATCGTCGGCGAAGGCATTGCCGAAATCGGCGTTCACCGGCAGCTCCGTCGCCTCGACGATCTCGGCGACATGCGCCAGCATCACGTCGCGCGACACGACGCCGTCCGGCAGGCCGCGGCTGAAGGCGAAGCCGCCCGAGGTAGTGGCCAGCGCCTTGAAATCGAGCCCGGCGAGCAGCCGCGCGCTGCCGATGTCCCACGGATTGGGGATGACGAAGCAGCCGCCCTCA
>JAFKJZ010000454.1 GCA_017305815.1 Hyphomicrobiales bacterium | reverse complement strand
GATAATGATCGGGCCAGCTCCGATGATCAGGATCGATTGGATATCTGTACGTTTCGGCAATTTCGTCTCGCGCGTAGCAAAAGACCCGACGCGGGAGTGCGCGCGGGCCATCGAGCAGGGGGCGTGTATAGGCTAGAGCGGCCTTATAGGGGAAAAGGCCGGATGGGGGAACCCCTGCAGGCAACTGTATGGGCCGCGCTCGCGTTGGTTCCACTGGCGGCGGCGCGCTGGCGGGTCTAGTTTCGGCAGCATGCAACGCGCGGCGGCGTCCGCGACAAGAGGGAGATTGTCCATGCGTCTCGATGGACAGCGCGAAAGCGAGAACGTCGAAGATCGGCGCAGCGACGGATCCGGCGGGCTGGACGGAGGCTATCGCCCGGCCGGGATGGGCGGCGGACGCGGCATCCCGCTGCGCGGCGGATCGCTGGTGACGATCGCCCTGATCGTCGGCATCGGCTGGCTGGTTTTCGGCATCAACCCGATCCAGATGCTCATCATGGTGACAGGCAGCGGAGGCGGCGGCAGTTACACGCAGGACACCAGCTACCAGCAGGCGCCGACGCCGAGCCGCACCGGCTCCGGCAGCGAGGACGCCGGCAGGGCCTTCGTCTCCAAGGTGCTCGGCAGCACGGAGGACGTCTGGACCGACATCTTCAAATCGGCCGGCGAGACCTACGAGCCGACGCCGCTGGTGCTCTTCTCGGGCATGACGCGCTCGGCCTGCGGCCAGGCCAGCGCCGCTTCCGGCCCTTTCTATTGTCCACTCGACAAGAAGGTCTATATCGACCTCGCCTTCTATGACGAGCTGAAACGTCGCTTCGGCGCGCCCGGCGACTTCGCCCAGGCCTACGTGATCGCCCACGAGGTTGGCCACCACGTCCAGGATCTTCAGGGCATCCTGCCGAAGTTCAACCAGATGCGGCAGAACATGAGCCGCGCGGACGCCAACGCGCTGTCCGTCAAGGTCGAGCTGCAGGCGGATTGCTATGCCGGCGTCTGGGCAAACCGCACCGACCAGAAAGGCATGCTGGAGGCCGGCGACATCGACGAGGCGTTGAACGCCGCGACCCAGATCGGCGACGACGCCATCCAGAAGCGCACCCAGGGCGTCGTCGTGCCCGAGAGCTTCACGCATGGCACCTCGGCGCAGCGCAGCGCCTGGTTCAAGCGTGGCTACCAGTCCGGCGACCTCAACCAGTGCAACACGTTCCAGGGTAATATCTGACGGGAAAGCGATCGCCGGCTAGGCGATCGCGTCTTCCCCGGCTCCGTCGCCCGGATGTTCCTCCGCCATCATCCTGAGGTGCTTCGCGTAAGCGAAGCCTCGAAGGAGGATCCGGAGGACGCTCGAGTCTTGCCCTTCTGGCCCCTCCTTCGAGGCCCGGCTCTGCCGGGCAGGATGATGGTCGAGCCTGTGCGACGGGGCTAGGCTCTACAGCCCGCGCTGGTGCGGGAAGGCCCTACTTCCCGTCCGTCGCCAGCATCCAGTTCAGCGTCTCGCGCCAGTCGGTCATGCGGATCGGCGTGCCGTGGTTGCCGTCCTGGAACAGCACGAACTTGATCGGATAGCCGGGTGACTTCTTCCGGACACTGTCGAAGAACGCCTGCTGCGTCTTCCAGTCGATGATCGGGTCGCGGCTGCCATGGCCGAGAAAGATCGGGATCGGGCGGCCGCCCTTCTTCATCGCCGCCGTCTTCAGGAAGCCGGGATCATTGAGCGAGCCGAGCAGGATCAGGCCGGAGATCATCGACGCCGCTTCCGGATCGCGCGCCAGAGACCAGCACAGCTTGCCGCCATAGGAGCCGCAGGCGACGAAGATCGGCGCGCCCGGCGAGCGGGCCGCGTAGTCCAGCATCAGCGCCTTTATCTCCGCCGTGCCGTTCGCTTCGAAATCCGAGAAATCGGGCGAGAGATAGGCGCCGCCGGCGGCGACAGTCATGTTCTTCACGCGATTGAAATTGCCGCCGAAGGTCCAGTCGTCGGCGCCCTGGAAGCGGGTGCCGTTCTGGCCATGCAGGTAGATGACGATCATGCGGGCCGGGCCCCTGGTGGCGCCGGCGCCGACATATTTGAGGCTGCGGCCGCCGACCTTGTAGGTCAGGTGGTCCTCGACCCGCTTGGTCTTGAGCGAGACGTACTTGCCCTGCGCCTTGCGCTCCGGGATCTCGTCGCGCCCGTTGATGTCGCGCAGCTCGTCATAGTCGACGATGCGGAAGTCGCCGTTCGATGCGCTCTCCAGCACCTTGCCGTACTGGAACAGCTCGTCCTTGTAGGGGGCGAGTCGCAGCCCGTCGGCAAGCGCCGGGGCGGGCAGGGCGGCCGGTAGCAGCAGCGTGGCCAGCAGCGCCAGCGCCCGCGCTCCGGCCATCGCCGACCCCTTGCTCAAAGCCCGATCCCCTGATGCCATTCGTCCCGTCTCTCCCGTCGTTCCGCCGCCGCGCAGGATGGCACCTCCGCGCCTCGCCGCCAATCGCCGGTGGTGCGGCATTCAGGGAACGTTCAGGCGCGGCGAGCGATTGAGGAAGCGACAATTGAGGCGCTTCGGCCGTTGAAATGGCCTTGATTGAGCCTCGCCCATGCCGTTTTCGCCGGGTGAAATCGGGGAAATGGCCCTGCTGACCGAGGTCGGCGCTTGGACGTGATTCGGTACGACCGGCCGCGAGGTCCGGAAACGACGGGAAGGTGACTATGAAACTCTTGGGTCTGGTTGGTGCCGCTCTGGCCGGCGGCGTCGTTGTCGCGGGGGCCGCCGTGGTGACCGGCGTCGTCGACATTCCCTACAGGCTGGAACTGCGCTCCAAGGCGCCCGCGGCGACCGACGAGCGCGCGCCTCCCGCCGATACCACCGACATGGATGAATACGACCAGTCGGCCGAGAATGGCGCGACGCAGGCGGAGGCCGAGCCGGTCCGCGTCGCGGATGCGCAGCCCGCCGCCACGCCGCCGGCGCCGCGCCCGAAGCCGGTGCAGGCCGCGCCGTCGCGTCCGCGTGCCCAGCCAGTTTCGAGCCGCCCGCGCGCCAGTCGCGCCTCGGGCGACGTCGGCTATTTCTTCGACCAGCTGCAGCCCTATGGCCGCTGGATCGAGGATGAGGATTACGGCTACGTCTTCGTGCCGAAGCGCCGTGGCGCCGGCTGGCGTCCCTATCAGGAAGGCCGCTGGACCTGGACCGACGATTATGGCTGGTACTGGGAGTCGAGCGAGCCGTTCGGCTGGGCCACCTATCACTATGGCCGCTGGGACTACAGCCCCGATTATGGCTGGTACTGGGTGCCGGGCGATACCTGGTCGCCGGCCTGGGTGACCTTCCGCGTCGGCGGCGGCGCCGTCGGCTGGGCGCCGATCGCGCCCGACCGGTCGGGCTACCAGTATGGCGCCCCGCGCCGCTACGACCCGCCGGTCTCCGAGAGCTGGGTGTTCGTCGACGATCGTTATTTCGACGATGACGACATCGGCCGCCGCGCCGCCCCGGTGCGCGACATCGATCGCTATCTCGGCGAAGCGCGCGACGTGCGCCGGCCGAAATTCGAGGATGGCCGCTATTACAACGAGCCTGTCGGCCGCCGCGATCGTCCCGGCCG
Source organism: Hyphomicrobiales bacterium (assembly GCA_017305815.1). Lineage (GTDB taxonomy): Bacteria > Pseudomonadota > Alphaproteobacteria > Rhizobiales > Kaistiaceae > Kaistia > Kaistia nematophila. The sequence continues at coordinate 6,874 of JAFKJZ010000454.1, read as the reverse complement.
CGAGGTCGTCTATGTCGACGACCAGAGCGATATCTTCGACGACGATCAGGGCGGCCGCATCGGCGTGTTCCGTCCCCGTATCGACGACCAGCGCTTCGATGGCCGTCCGGACCGCTTCGACCGCGACGTGCCGCGCGACGATCGCACGCTGATCCACCAGTATGTCGAGCCCGACCCGAAGGCGGCCGTCGCCGGCGTCGTCTCGGCCGCGCTGCTTTCCGTGCTCAGCCCCGACGAGCGGCGCGACCTGCGCCGCGATCGCGACCAGCCGCAGCAGCGGGACCGCATGCAGGCGGAGATCGACAAGCTGAAGGCCGAGAAGGCCGACCTCGTCGCGCAGCAGCGCCAGGCAGCCGACGCCCGCGCCGCCGAAATCGACGCGGCGACGAAGAAGGCGGCCGAGCAGCGCCAGGCCGAGCAGGAGCGCATTCGCCAGGAGCGCGCCGCCAGGGCCGACGAGGTGCTGAAGAAGGTCGAGGCCAATCCGCAGCCGCCCGAGCCGCAGGTCCCCGCCGACGGCAATCCGCCGCCGGTCGACCAGGGCCAGCCCGAGCGGCCAAACCGGCCGGATCGCGGTCCCGACCAGAAGCCTGCGCCGGACCAGGCGGGTCAGCAGCCCGACGGACAGCCGCAGGGCGAGCGTCCGCGCAAGGATCGTCCCGGAAAGCCGGCCGACGTGCAGCCGGCGCCTGCCGAGCAGCCTGCCGCCGAGCAGCCCGGAAACAAGCCGGACGTGCGTCCGGCGCAGCCGCCGCAGGACGAGCCGGCCAAGCCCGAGCAGCCGCGCAAGGAGCGCCCGGCCAAGCCGGCGGTCGAGGCGCCCGCCGCCGAACAGCCTGCGCCGGAGGCGAAGCCAGCACCGGAGGCGAAGCCCGCCCGCGAGCCCAAGCCTGCGCCAGACGCGAAGCCTGCTCCCGAAGCCGCGCCGAAGGCCGAGCAGCCTTCTGCCCCCGAGCCCGATGCTCAGCCGGAACCGCCGCGCAAGAAGCGTCCGGCCCAGCCGGCCGAGGAAGCGCAGCCGCGCCAGGAGCAGCCTGCTGCCGAGCCGCAGCCGGAGGCTCGTCCGCAGGATGAGGCCCAGCCGGAGGCGCCGCGCCGCAAGCGTCCGCAGGCCGAGCCCCAGGCGGAGCCGGAAGCGCCTGCCCAGGGCGAGGAAGCGCCGCGCCAGCGTCGCCAGCGCCCTCAGCAGGAGGAACTGCAGCCCCAGCCGGAGCCGCAGCAGGAGCGTCCGCGCCGTCAGCGCGAGCCGCAGATGGAGCAGCAGGGGCAGCCTGAGCCGCCGCAGGAGCAGCGCCAGCCCGAGCGCCGCGAGCGTCCGCAGCGTGGCGGCGACTGCCCCGAGGGCGCCGTCCAGCCGGATGGCAGCTGCGCCCAGTAGCGCCGCTTCCCGCAAAAACGAAAAAGCCGGCCGCGTCACCGCAGCCGGCTTTTTTGTGCCTGCGTCCTCAGTCCTCTGCGGCGCGCGCCGGGAGAGGCGAGGGGGTCAGCTTGCGTCGAAGATCCGGTCGCCCTGCTCGTCGATGATTTGCTTGCCCTTGATCACGGCGAAATCGGCGGCGGCGTCGCGGCTGGTGTGCGAATCGACGCGGACGAAGCGGTAGGACTTTTCGACGCCGTCGATCGTCTTCTCGATATAGCCGGCCGTCTTGTACTGGCCGCCTTCCGAATAGGGGGCAGGGCGGATGTTGTAGCCCTTGTATTCGGTGGCTTCGCCCTTGGCCTCGGCCGGGCTCGAACCGCCGCCGCCACCGCCAAACAGCTTCTTCAGGAACGACATGGATGGACCCTCTGAGATGGATATCTGGGTCCGAGGCTTAGCGCGATCAGCCGCCGAGGTCGAGATCGGCGAGGCGCAGCGCGAATTCGGCCGGCGCGAAGGCCGGCATGACGACATCCTGGGCCGTCCATGGCGTGATCGACCGGTAGCGCCCGCCGACCGGATCGCGGTGGACATGGATCGTGTTGGTGGTCGCGTCGATCACCCAGAGTTCCCGAATGCCGAAATGCGCGTAGACGAGCGCCTTGGGGCCGAGATCGAAGCCGAGCGAGCTGTCGGATGGCCGATCTCGCTCATGCGCTCGACCTCCTTCACCGTGAAGCCACGGCGGGGGAGGCCGGCATTTTCGATGATCGCGCGGACGTTCATGGGCCTGATCCTAAAACAAAAGGGCCGCTCTCGCGAGCGGCCCTTTGGGAGCAGGCAGTAGCGGTCCCGGACGATCAGTTGTCCAGGAACGAGCGCAGCTTGCGCGAGCGGCTCGGATGCTTGAGCTTGCGCAGCGCCTTCGCCTCGATCTGGCGGATGCGTTCGCGCGTCACCGAGAACTGCTGGCCGACTTCTTCCAGCGTGTGGTCGGTGTTCATGCCGATGCCGAAGCGCATGCGCAGCACTCTTTCCTCGCGCGGGGTCAACGACGCGAGAACGCGCGTCGTTGTTTCGCGAAGATTGCTCTGGATCGCGGCATCGATCGGCAGGATCGCCATCTTGTCCTCGATGAAGTCGCCGAGATGCGAATCCTCCTCGTCGCCGATCGGCGTTTCGAGCGAGATCGGCTCCTTGGCGATCTTCAGGACCTTGCGGACCTTTTCGAGCGGCATGGCCAGCTTCTCGGCCAGCTCTTCCGGGGTCGGCTCGCGGCCGATCTCGTGCAGCATCTGGCGCGAGGTGCGGACGATCTTGTTGATCGTCTCGATCATGTGGACCGGGATACGGATCGTGCGGGCCTGGTCGGCGATCGAACGGGTGATCGCCTGGCGGATCCACCAGGTCGCGTAGGTCGAGAACTTGTAGCCGCGGCGGTATTCGAACTTATCGACGGCCTTCATCAGGCCGATATTGCCTTCCTGGATCAGGTCAAGGAACTGCAGGCCGCGGTTGGTGTACTTCTTGGCGATCGAGATCACGAGGCGAAGGTTGGCCTCGACCATTTCCTTCTTGGCCTGGCGGGCTTCCTTCTCGCCCTTCTGCACCATGTGCACGATGCGGCGGTATTCGGTGATCTCCAGGCCCGTCTCGGTGGCGAGGTTCTGGATCTCGCCGCGCAGTTCGCGGATCCGGTCCTTGCCGTTGGTGACGAAGTCCTTCCAGCCGCGACCGCCGAGATTGGCGACCCGGCGCAGCCAGTTCGGATCGAGCTCCGAGCCCTGGTATTCGCGCAGGAACTCCTCGCGGCTGACGCGATAGCTCTCGGCGAGGCGCAGCAGCTTGCCCTCGGAACTGACCAGGCTCTTGTTGATCGTGTAGAGCTGCTCGACCAGCGAATCGATACGGTTCTGGTTGAGCGAGAGCGACTTCACCTCGAGGATGAGGTCGTCCTTCAGCTTCTTGTAGCGGCGCTCCTGCGAGGGCGAGAGCGTCTCGTTCTTGAGGCGGCCCTCGACCAATTGGTCCTGCAGGCGGCGCAGCTTCTTGTAGTTCTCGGCGACGTTCTCGAAGGTCTCGACGACCTTCGGCTTCAGCTCGGCCTCCATGGCGGCGAGCGACATGTTGTTTTCCATGTCGTCTTCGTCGTCGCCATCGCCCTCCGGCGGGCGCGGCATGGCGGCGTCGCCGTCTTCTTCCTCGCCTTCCTCGTTGAACGGCCCGTCACCGGGGCCGGCCATCGGCGCGTTCTTCGCCTCGGGGCCGGCATAGGTGGCCTCGAGATCGATGATGTCGCGCAGCAGGATCTTGCCCTCGGCAAGCTCCTCCTTCCAGATGATGATGGCCTGGAAGGTGAGGGGGCTCTCGCAGAGCCCGGCGATCATGGTCTCGCGGCCGGCCTCGATGCGCTTGGCGATGGCGATTTCGCCTTCGCGCGACAGAAGCTCCACCGAACCCATCTCGCGCAGATACATGCGCACGGGGTCGTCGGTGCGGTCGGTCGGCTCCTTGGTCGTCGTCGTGCGGGCGACGGCGGTGCCGGTTGATTCGGCGAGCTCGCCCGCTTCCTCGTCGGCGTCGGCGCCGGTTTCCTCGGCCTCCTCGACCTCGTCGGCCTCGATCACATTGATGCCCATTTCGGAGAGCATCGAGAGAATGTCCTCGATCTGCTCCGATCCGACCTGCTCGGACGGAAGGACGGAATTCAGCTCTTCATAGGTCACGAAGCCGCGCTTTTTGGCGACCTTGATCATCCGCTTGACGGCGGCATCCGAGAGGTCGAGAAGCGGACCGTCCTGCGGTTCGGTCTGCGCGTCCTGGGCCTCTTCGTTTTCCTGAACCTTCGTCGCCATGCTGTTCTCCGTCTTGGCGGAGGCTTCGCGCCAGACGGTTCTCGTCCGTCGCGCTCGCTCACCACCGTTAAATCCTAGAGGCGGCAGGAGGAATTCCTCCCGCCGTCGGTCGCCCGTCAATTAGACTTCGTGTCTTAAGGCCCGCTTAACCTTACGCCGCCGCTTGTCGATCCCGTCCCGATCATCCTACATCGGCTTGGATCGTCTGCCCGAACTTAATCCGAAGCCCTCAATCAGGGCCTCCGTGCCTTCGCTGTTTGCCATCTGGTTCTGGATGTCGATCATCTGCGCCAAATTGGCGTCGCTGGGGTCGGTGGCTAGTGCCGCCTCGGCATCCTTGAGTTCCTTATGTAACGTTCGCGCCTTTCTGTGCAAGGTGAGAGCCTGCATCCAACCATCCGCTGCGTCACGATCCGACGCATCCGCCCTTGCCTGCCAGTTGCCGCAGCGCTCGATCTGTAGATCGAGCTTGCCGAGCAAGTCGCCGAAGCGCGCGGTAACCAGCCGGTCGCGCAACCCCCCGCTTTCGATATGAGGATCCTCGGCGGCAATCTCTAGGATTTGCGTGCGAAGGGAGTCAAGTTCGCGATTCGTCAACTCGATCTGGGCGAATTCATCCAGAAGGTCGGGGACAAGGCCCGGGTGGTTTGCCATGGTCATGACGAGCACGACTTCGCGCAGCGGCGGCTGCACCCGGCCCGACAGCGTTGTCGACCGTTTCAGGCTCTCCGAGATGATCGGCGGCGGCTGCCGGAAGTTCCGCGCGCCATCGCCGCCGGCGCGATTGTTGGCGCCGTTGCGCCGGTCGCCGCCATTGCCGCCGCGCTGCTGGCGGTTGCCGCCCTTCTGGCCATAGCCGAAGAATTCGCGCGCCCGCTCGGCAAATGCCTGCTCGTAGTGATGACGGATGCTCTCGTCGGCGACGGTCTTGGCGATGTCGCGCAGCCGCGCCTCGAGCGCCGCGCGCCGCTCCGGCGTCTCGAATCCGCCACCATCCGTCTCGCGCGTCCACACCATGTCGAACAGCGGCCGCGCCGCGGCGAGCACCTGCGCCATCGCCTCGCGGCCGGCCGAGCGGATCAGGTCGTCAGGGTCCTGGCCTTCCGGCAGCAGAGCGAAGCGGACCGTCTTGCCAGGCTTCAGCGCCGCGAGCGCCAGGTCGGCGGCGCGGTAGGCGGCGCGCAGGCCCGCCTTGTCGCCGTCGAAGCAGAGAATCGGTTCCGGCGTCAGCCGCCAGAGCAGGTCCAGCTGGCGCTCGGTCAGCGCCGTGCCGAGCGGCGCCACCGTATGGCCGAAGCCCGCCGTCGCCATGGCGATGACGTCGACATAGCCCTCGACGGCGATGATCGTGCCGGCGTTCTGGACCGCCTTGCGCGCCTCGAAGCCGTTGTAGAGCAGGTCGCCCTTGTGGAAGAGCACCGTCTCCGGCGAGTTCAGGTATTTCGCCGGCGCGTCGGCGGAAAGCGCGCGGCCGCCGAAGGCGACGATGCGGCCGCGAAAATCGGTGATCGGGAACATCACGCGGTCGCGGAAGCGGTCATAGGAGACCGGAATGTCCTCGCCCGAGATCAGCAGGCCGGTCGCCACCATGTCTTCGTGCGGCACGCCCTTCGCGGCGAGGAATTCCTTCAGCGCGTTGCGGCTCGCCCGCGCATAGCCGAGGCGGAAGCGGCGCTGGATGTCGGGACCGAGGGCGCGGCCGTTCAGGTAGCCGCGAGCGCCGGCGCCGTCGCGCGATTGCAGCCCCTCCTCGAAGAAGCGGCAGGCGAGCTCCATCACCTCGTGCAGCGAGGCGCGCTTGCGCTCCTCGGCCTCGGCGTGGACGTCGCGCGCAGGCATGGAGAGGCCAGCCTCGCCGGCCAGTCGCTCGACCGCTTCGGGGAAGGAGAGGCCCTCGAGCTTCACCAGGAAGGTGAAATGGTCGCCTGATTCGCCGCAGCCGAAGCAGTGGTAGCGTCCCTTGCGGTCCTCCCACGTCACACGCTGCCCGACGATCGAGCAGATCGGCAGGCGGGCGCGGATTTCATCGAGGAAGGAAGGCGAGAAGCGCATTGGATTCCGGAACGATGGTGACCTTTGAATTTAGGGCGTGGCAGCGCGAAGGGCAAAGGCTCCAGGCTACTTATGCCCGCTATGCAGGGCGGTTTGATGGCACTTCGGCACCGTGCCTCGGTTCCTCCCTGCCAGACCCTCGCCACGCCTCTGGCCATCGACCTCGCCCCGCGGGAGAGGTGAACCAAATCGTCCCCTAAACCTCGAGCGCGTCGCCCCAGTCGATCCGGCGCGCCGCCTTGAACAGGTCGCCGTCGCGCTTGGTGATCAGGCGCGTCTCGGCGGCGCCGGAGGCGAGGCAGAGCTTCAAGCTGACCTTGCCGCTGCCGGCGCGCGGCGGCGCCAGCACCCGCGCCGGATGCTCCGCGACCGGCTCGCGTGTGGCGGCGAGGTAGATGAACTTCTCGTCCTCGAACGGCACCACGGCGCCCTTGCTGCGCAGATGGATCTTCGTTCGCGCCACGCGGCGGGAAAAATGGCACCAGTCGGGCGCCGCGATCGGGCAGGGCGCCTCATGCGCGCAGGGCGCCGCGATGTGGGCGCCGAGGTCCAGGAGCTGGGCGCGGCTGTCGAGGATGCGTTGCCAGCCGGCCGGCGTGCCGGGCTC
>JAFKJZ010000208.1 GCA_017305815.1 Hyphomicrobiales bacterium | reverse complement strand
GAAGATAGGGAAGACGTATTCAGGCGCAATTTGAAAGTTTTGTCCCGACAGTTTTGAAAAACTAAACTGTTCCACCGGAATGAAGCGCGTTGTCTTTGTTGCAATCCGGTATTCAAGGGATGAAATGAGCGACAATTGATGATTTTTGCTAAAGTACGACTGCAAGAATACCAATTTGACGGAAAAATCAATTCGCCCTAGCGATCCCATACGGTCGCATTCGGCTTGGTCGGCGGCCTCCCGATCCCCTTTCGTCAGCATGCATCATGAACATCAGCCAAACTCCGGTCGTCCCGTCGAACGCAAGCCATGCCGTTCCGATCGCGCGCGTCTTCGACAATGATCGCTCGTCCGCCGCCTACCGGTTGCGCATCGCGCTGCATCTGAAGCGGCTCGACCCGAAGCGGGACCCGGTCGTGATCCATGGCGCGGCCGCGACCCATCGCGAGCCGGTCTATGCCGGCATCAATCCGCAGCGTCTGGTTCCGGCGATCGAGCTCGTCGACGGCACGGTGCTGACCCAGACGCTGGCGATCATCGAATATCTGGACGAGCTGGTTCCGGCGCCGCCGCTTCTGCCGAAGGGCGCCGCCGCGCGTGCCGCCGCGCGCTCCGTGGCGCTTGCGGTCGCCTGCGACATCCATCCGTTCGGCACGCCGCGCGTCGGCCTCTATCTCGGCGAGACCGCCGGTCTCGCCGCCGACGCCGTGCGCGACTGGACCCGCCATTGGGTGGGGGAAGGGCTCGACTCGGTCGAGCGCCTCGTCGCCCTCCACCGCAAGGGCCGCTACGCGATCGACGATGCGCCCGGGATCGCCGACATCTTCCTGGCGCCGCAGGCGTTGGTCGCCGAGCGCCTGGGGTTCGACCTCGGGCAGTGGCCGATCCTCGCCAAGGTCGTCGCTTCGCTCCGCCGTCTGCCGGCCTTCAGCGAGACGGCTCCGGCCTGAGGCTGATGCGGCGGCGCCGTCGCGAGGGCTTGTCCGGCGCGCCGGGGCGGCACGGATGATTTTTCCGCTTGTCGCTCGCAACGTGGCAATTCTGATTTTGTCTATAAATTTAATCGTCATTACGTTCGGCCTCACTCAGTCCAACGTCCTGGATGAATTGGTGGCTTGCTTTGTCCGATAGGCAAATCTGGTATACGCGCTGCCCGGTGCCGACCGCGCTCGGTGTCGCGGTGCGGCGCGGGAATCTCGACTTGGCGCTGGCGCATCTCGGTGTCGGCTTCGCCTCGATCCAGCTCTCCGGCGATCGCGTCAAGCAGGCTTCCCACTTCACCCATGTGCTGCCGGATTCGATCCGGCACGGCGGCAATACGCCGGCCATCTTCGCCCGTTCGCAGGGCGCCGATACCCGCGTCGTCGCCCTTTCCTGGACGCCGACCGCGCATCCGATCCTGACCCTGCCGCAGAGCGGCATCCGCTCGGTGCGCGATCTCAAGGGCCGTCGCCTCGCTTTGTCGTCGCGGCCGAACGAGCCGATCGATTTCTGGCGCGCCGCCGCGCTCGCCGCCTATGAAACGGCTCTGGCCAGCGAGGGGCTGACGCTCTCCGACGTCGAACTCGTCGACCTCTCCGTCGCGCGCGCCTATCTCGACGATGGCCGCC
>JAFKJZ010000453.1 GCA_017305815.1 Hyphomicrobiales bacterium | reverse complement strand
GTTCGCCGGCGCCGACGGCAGCGTCTACGCGGTGCCGATCTCGATCCAGGGCCTCGCCGTCTACTACAACAAGGAACTCTACAAGAAGGCCGGCCTCGATCCGGAAGCGACGCCCAAGACCTGGGCCGATCTGGAGGCTATCTGCGCCAAGCTGAAGGCAGCCGGCACCACCTGCTTCGCCCTCGGCAACAAGGAAGGCTACGGCGCCGACTTCTTCTACTCCGCCGCGGCCGCCAACGCGCTCACGGCAGAGCAGCAGGCTGCCTGGACGACCGGCGACCTCAAGTGGTCGAGCCCGGAAATCAAGGCGATCGTCCAGAAGTGGGTCGATACCCAGAAGGACGGCTGGTACGCCGAGGGCGCCAACTCGACCGCCAAGTTCATGGACGAATACCAGAGCTTCGAGCGCGGCGAGAACGCCAACACGATCGGCCTGCTGTCGGACGTCGCCCACTGGAAGGAATTCGACGAATTCCTGGAGCCGCAGAATGTCGGCGTCTTCGTGCTGCCGCCGGTCACCCCGGCCGCCTATGACAAGCTGCGCATGCCGCTCGCCGGCGGCATCGGCTACGCCGTGACAAAGTTCTCGCCGAACCAGGACCTCGCCGTCGCGCTCGCCAAGAGCTTCGCAGACACCCCCAACATGCAGGTGTTCTTCGAGGCGGCCGGCGCGGTTCCCTCGGATACGGCCGTCGACACGTCGAAGGTCGAGAGCCCCTCGGCCAAGGTCGTGCTCGGCTCGCTCTCGGACGGCGTGCCGCTGCTGCACAACAACACCTCCACGGCCGAGACCGAGGAATGGCATCGCCAGAGCCAGATGCTCTTCACCGGCGAGACCACCGTCGACAAGGCCGTCGCCCGCCTCGACGAAGTCCAGGCCCAGGCCAAGAAGAAGTAAGCTCCGCCTTCGCCGATCGCAGGCTTCCGCCCTTCACCTCTCCCGTCGGGAGAGGTCGAAGGCGGTCCGGCGAGCGAGGGTTCGGGGAGCCATCCGGCGAGGGCCTGATCCCTCGCGCGACCATCGGTCCGACCTCTCCCTCCGGGGAAGGTCGAGGATGCGGCTCCGCCTCCCGACATCGAGCGTCGCCAGCGGGCGACGCCGCTTCCCCCGACAGAGTTGCGCCCACCTCCCCGCGAGATGAGGCCGCGTTGCATTGACCCGAGGCCCGCGATGACCGAGACCCTGACCGCAACGGACGCAAAGCGCCGCAAGGCCGCCGCCGCGCATGCCGATCCCGGCAGCCGCAGCGTCGAACGCTTCGCCTATCTGTTCGTGCTGCCGGCGCTGGCGCTCGTCGTCGTGTTCCGCATCGTCCCGCTGATCTGGGGCCTCGGCTATTCCTTCACCGACTATGACGGCATGTCGGCGCCGCGCTTCGTCGGCCTCGACAACTATATCGGCATCGCCCACGACCCGGTCTTCCTCGACAGCCTGGTCAACATGCTGATCCTGCTCGCGACGCTGCCGATCTGGATCGGCCTGCCGCTGGTGCTGGCGATCCTGATCCACCAAGGCGTGCCGGGCGGCAAGCTGTTCCGCGCCGTCTATTTCTTCCCGGCCGTGCTCTCCTCGGTCATCGTCGGCGCCATCTTCAACGTGCTGCTGCGCTATGACGGGTCGTTCAACCTGTTCCTGAAGGCGCTCGGCTTCTCGGCCGTCGACTGGCTCGGCAATTCCTCTACGGCTCTGTTCAGCCTGATCGCCGTGCAGCTTTGGTCGACCTTCGGCATGAGCCTGCTGATCTTCATCGCCGGCCTGTCGACGGTGCCCTCCGACATGCTGGAGGCGGCGAAGCTCGACGGCGCCAAGCTGACGCAGACCTGGTGGTACATCGTCATCCCGTCGATCCGGCCGATCATCGAATTCGCCGCCGTCGTCACCACGATCGGCATGCTGACCTCGATGTTCGGGCTGATCTACGTGCTCACCGCCGGCGGCCCCGGCACCTCGACCATCCTGCCGGAATTCCTGATCTGGCTCGAACAGGGCAAGATGAACCGGCCCGGCTATGCGAGCGCGATCTCGATGGTGCTCTTCCTGATGATGGGGGGCCTCGCCGCCATCCAGATCCGCATCATGTCCCGCAACGCGAGCATCTGAGGGCGCCATGGCAGAAGTCAAAACCCGCGAGAGGCGCGTCCTCTGGATCATCTCGATCCCGATGGCCCTGCTCGCCCTTTCCGCCGTCTATCCCGTCTTCTTCGCCATCAACGCGGCGCTGAAGACGCGCAAGGGCTACGTGCTCAACCGCTTCGGCCTGACCACGGACCCGACCTTCGCCAATTTCGCCCAGGCCTGGAACCAGTCGCGGCTGTCGGAATATTTCTACAATTCCGTCGTCGTCACCGTCGGCGCCGTGCTGGTGCTGCTCGTCGTCGCCTCGATGGCCGGCTTCGCGCTGGCGATCCTGCGCTTCCGCGGCCGCAAGATCATCTTCATCACCATCCTCGTGTCGCTGATGATCCCGGTGCAGGTGGTGCTGGTGCCGTTCTACCGCACCATGATCGGCCTGCACCTGGTCGACAGCCGGCCGGGCCTGATCATCGCCTACACGGCGTTCTTCCTGCCCTTCAGCGTCTACCTGATGACCGCCTTCTACGCCCGCCTGCCGCGCGAGCTGTTCGAGGCGGCGCAGATCGACGGCGCCAGCCTCGTGAAGGTCTGGTGGCACATCATGCTGCCGATGGGAAAACCGGCCCTGCTGACGCTCGGCATCCTCAACACGCTCTATTGCTGGAACGACGTGCTGATCTCGCTGCTCGTGCTGCAGGACCAGCGCACGCTGATGGTCGGCATCGCCGCGCTGCGGGGCGAATACACCACCAACGTGCCGCTGCTCGCGGCCGGCATCTGCCTCGCCGCCGCGCCGATCGTCATCATCTACGTCATCTTCCAGCGCCAGATCGTCAACGGCATCGCCGTCGGCGCCGTGAAGGGGTGAGCTAGCGGGCGCAGCCCACGCCCTTTGCTCCTAGCCAGCCCCTCACCCTACCCTCTCCCGCAAGCGGGCGAGGGCTACTGCTGGTGACACTCATCAAGTCCGGGCCAATGCAAGAACCAGCGCTGGCCTACTCCCTCACTCGCTTGCGGGAGAGGCTTGGGGTGAGGGCCCTCCAGCCGTAAGCAATAGCCTCAGCCTGAAGGAGTGAACGAAAAATGCAGCGCATGGCCATGGTGATCGGCGTCAAGCCGGAGGCGGTCGCCGAATACAGGCGGCTGCACGCCACGGGCTCGGCCGAGGTGAACGCCCTGCTCTCGGCCTGCGGCGTGAAGAACTACTCGATCTACCTGCGCGAGCCGGAGAACCTTCTCTTCGGCTACTGGGAATATCACGGCGCCGACTGGCCAGCCGACGCCGCCCGGCTCGACAAGGAGCCCGCGATCCAGGCCTGGCTCGGGCAGACCAGTCCCTGCCAGCAGCCCCTCGCCTCGGCTGCGCCCGGCGAATGGTGGTCCCTGATGGAGGAAGTCTTCCACCTCGACTGACGCCTCTAGCGAATGCAGGAGGACGCCCGCGCACGCATTGCGGGAACCTGCTCGAAGGCGCATCCGAATCGCTCCGACGCAAAGTCAGCCATCACAGCGGCGGTCAGCCTCCGGGGCACGGCGGCGATAGATACCATCCCGCGCACTACCCACAGGCCCACCATCCAGGGTTACGTGACGTCGATCACACCACGCCCGGAAACGCCTGGGCGCTGCGCTCCATCCCTATTGAAATATTATAGTTAACCGGGTTTGATGCCGTCAGCATTCTCATCGACGGGGGCATTGAATTTCTGGCAGGCCTATCGGGCAGACTACCGAACGCGGTAGCTGGACGGATCTGATTCCGGCTGGCCTGCTTCTGGTTGCCAGTGCCATCGCGATCTTTGTGAGCACGCTCACCGCGGACGCAGGCAGCGCGGAAGTCGCCGTGGTCGCGCCGCCTTGGGCAGATGCCGCCGACACGGCCGGCATCGTGGCTCGCTCGGGCGGCAGCATCGTTGCCAGTGGCGGGATTGCCAATGTGATCATCGCCCACTCGGACAGCCCCGACTTCATTTCCCGCCTCTACCACTCCGGCGCCTGGCTCGTGCTAGACGCCATCAAGTTGCGCGGTTGTTTCTCCGTCTGAGCGGTACGCCCAGATTTTTTTCAAGGATTGGCGCATGGCCGAGCTCGACAGGCTGCGACACAAGTTCGGTCTATTCCTCGTCTTCCTGATGTGGATCCACGTGCCGGTGATCGCGCTGGTCGCATGGTCGATCGGACGCAGCATGGTCGCGCCGACGCTGGTGGCGGCGCTGCTGGCCTTGGCGATGCAGGTCTCCTGGACGCTGCGTGGGCCCGCGCCGGTGACCCGCTATGTGTCGGCCGTCGCGCTGATGGGACAGCCGGCCCTGTTCGTCTTCATGTTCTCCGGCCATCCGTGGCAGATGGACATGCACATGTACTTCTTCGCCACGCTGGCGCTCGTCATCGGCTGGTGCGACTGGCGCCCGGTGATCGTCGCGGCCGTGACGGTGGCGGTGCATCACCTGATGCTGAACCTGGTCTTCCCCTATGCGGTATTCCCGCTGGGCGCAGACCTGGAGCGCGTCAGCCTGCACGCCGCCATCGTCGCCTTCCAGACCGTCGTGCTCGTCTGGCTCAGCATGCGGCTGGTCGCGAGCTTCCAGCGCATCGAGGCGATGAGCGCCGAAATCGTGCTCGCCAACGAGACGCTGGAGCAGAAGGTCGCCGACCGCACGCGCGAGGCCAACGCCGCGAACATCGCCAAGAGCCTGTTCCTGGCCAATATGAGCCACGAGATCCGTACGCCGATGAACGCCATCCTCGGCTTCAGCCACCTGGCGCTGCGCACCGACCTCACGCCGAAGCAGGCGGACTACATCAACAAGATCAAGTCGGCCAGCACCGCGCTTCTGGCGCTGATCAACGACATCCTCGACTTTTCCAAGATCGAGGCCGGCATGCTCTCGCTCGAGGGCACCCATTTCAAGATCCGCGAGACGATCGAGAACGCCACCACCATCTCCACCGTCAAAGCGGCCGAGAAGGGCGTCGATATCCGCATCAACATCGACGACAACGTGCCGGCGACCCTGCTAGGCGACGCTCTGCGACTGAACCAGATCATCCTGAACCTGGTCTCCAACGCGGTGAAGTTCACCGAGCGCGGCGCTGTCGTCCTGTCGATCCGCACGCTGGAGAAGGTCGACCGGCAGCTGTTGCTCGAAGTGTCGGTCCGCGATACCGGCATCGGCATGACGCCGGAACAACAGCAGATGCTGTTCCGCTCCTTCAGCCAGGCCGACAGCTCGATGACGCGCAAATTCGGCGGCACCGGGCTTGGGCTCGCCATCAGCAAGCAGCTGGTCGAGCTGATGGGCGGCACCATCCGCGTCGACAGCATCGCCGGCGCCGGCAGCACCTTCACCTTCACCGTCCGCCTGGAGGAAGGCGATACGCTGATGCTGGCCGAGGCGGCCGATGTCGAGAAGCTGCGCGGGCTCCGCGTGCTGATCGCCGACGACAATCCGGCCTCGCGCGAGATCCTGCACACCATATTCGAGGGCTGGTCCGTCCAGGCCGACCTGGTCGCCTCCGGCACCGAGGCGATCGCGCTGCTTGAAAACGCCCAGGCGCGCGGCGTCGCCTACGACCTGATGCTGATCGACTGGAAGATGCCCGGCATGGACGGCATCGAGGCCGTCGAGGCGATGCGCAGCAGCGAGACGTTGACCCGCCTGCCGACCATCATGATGGTCAGCGCCTATGCGCGCGAAGAGGCCATGCAAAACGCCAGCGAGGCCGGCATCTCGGCCTTCCTCGTCAAGCCGATCGACGCTTCGCTGCTGCTGACAGAAATTACCCAGCTCCTGGGGCAGCGGACGGGCCAGGAACGCGCCGCCGCACCCGCCGCGCACGCGATCCCGATGGTCGCGCCGGAGTATCGCGGCTCGCGCGTCCTGCTCGTCGAGGACAACGAGATCAACAGCGAAGTCGCCTCGGAGATTCTGAGCGACGGCGGCCTCGTCGTCGAACTGGCCGAGAATGGCCGCATCGCCTGCGATATGGTGCTCCGGTCCGGCCGCAGCTACGACGTGGTGCTGATGGACGTGCAGATGCCGGAAATGGATGGCATCGAAGCGACGAAGCGCATTCGCCAGGCGTTCCCCTCCGACAGGCTGCCGATCATCGCCATGACGGCGCACGCCTATGAGCAGGAGCGGCAGAACTGCTTCCAGGCCGGCATGAACGACCATGTCGCCAAGCCGGTCGATCCGGCGACGCTGATGCACGCGCTCGAGCGCTGGCTGAAGCCGCGCAGGGCGGAAGGCAGCGGGTCGACGGCGAAATCCGTCGAGATCCCGGCGGCCGCCGATCTACCGGCCGAGCTGCCGCCCTTCGATCTTGCGACCGCGCTCGTCCGCGTCAACGGCAAGACCGCGCTGCTGCGCAAGCTGATCGTCAGCTTCGGGACCAACTATCGCGGTTTCGTCGCGACACTGCGCGGCGAGATCGATGCCGGCGCCCTCGACGACGCGCGCCGGCTGGCGCATTCGCTGAAGGGCGTTTCCGCCTCGCTGGAACTTCGCAGGGTGTCGGAGGCGTCCCGCCAGCTGGAAGACGCGATCGCCCATCGCGAGATGGCGAATGTCGACGAGCTGATCGAGCGCCTCGATGCCGTGCTTCAGCCGGCCATCGCGGCGGCGCGCACCCTGTCGCCGGCCGAGGAAGCATCCGCCGCCGCGCCGGCGGCAAGCCTCGACGCGGCCGCGCGGGACGAGGCGGCGAAGCTCCTCTATGAACTCCGCCAGCAACTGAGCAAGCGCAGCATGCGGGCCCGAAGGACGTTCGAGGCACTTGAGGCCAGGCTGCAGGGCACGCCCGAGGCCGGACGCCTGGCCGAGATCCGCGACCCGATCAGCCGACTTGATTTCAACAACGCCCTCGCCGGGCTCGACGCCATTGAGCGTCATTTCGTCGATACCAGGGAAGTACAGAATTGAGCGAACGGCCATCGATCCTCATTGTCGATGACGAAGTCAGCAACATCGAGATCCTGAGCGCGACGCTCGAGGAGGATCACGATATCTACTTCGCCACCACCGGAACCGAAGCCATCGAGATCGCCCGCACGACGTTGCCGGACCTGATCCTGCTCGACGTGCTCATGCCGGGTGTCGACGGCTACGAGGTCTGCGCGGCGATCAAGGCCGATCCGCTGATCGCCGACGTGCCGGTGATCTTCACCACGGCGCTGGGCGACCAGGAAGCCGAGGTGAAGGGCCTGATGCTCGGCGCCATCGACTACATCACCAAGCCGATCCTGCCGGTCGTGGTGCGGGCCCGGATACGCAACCATCTCGACATGAAGCGGATGCGCGACGAGCTGGCCGAAATGGCCGTCACGGATGCGCTGACCGGCCTCGGCAACCGCCGCCGGCTGGAAAAGGTGCTGAACCAGGAGACGTCGCGCCTGTCACGCAGCGGCGGCCTCCTCTCGGTCATCATCCTCGACATCGACTTCTTCAAGAAGTTCAACGACCTCTACGGCCACACGGCCGGCGACCGCTGCCTGACCATGGTGGCCGCCGCGCTGAACCGTGCCGTCCATCACGCCAACGACGTCACCATCCGCTATGGCGGCGAGGAATTCGCCTGTGTTCTGCCGGAAATCGAGCACCCCGAGGCCATGGAGATAGCGAACAGCATCCGCGATCGCGTGCAGGCGCTCGGCATCCCGCATTCCGGCTCCGACGCTTCGCCCTTCGTTTCGGTCAGCCTCGGCGTCGCGACGGCGCTGTGCATTCCCGGCAGCCAGCCCGACTCGTGGATCCGCGCCGCCGACGAGCAGCTTTATGTCGCCAAGGCCGCCGGCCGCAACCTGGTGGCGGGCATCGTTTTCGCGACCGACGGCGTCCTGCCCGTCGCGAGTTCCGGCTGAGCCGATCCGAAGCCGGCTTTCAGAAGTCGGAAGACAATCCCGACGGGCTGTGCTTCGATCGGTACAGCCCGCGTCGAATCCGAGAGACGGGCGTGATTTCGGGAGGATGATCGTGGGAGTAGTACTCGTCACGGGCGCGTCGCGCGGACTTGGAGCAGCGATCGCAAAGGGGCTGGGCGCCGCCGGCTGGACCGTCGCCGTCAACTTTGCGCATGACGATGTCGGCGCCGGCAGTGTCGTCGACGCCATCACCAGCGCCGGCGGCAAGGCGGCCGCCTTCAAGTTCGACGTCACCGACAAGGCCAGCGTCCGCCACGGCATCGCCGAGATCGACCGCCATCTCGGCCCCGTCGACGTGATCGTCAACAACGCGACCGGCCCGCAGCCGCTGATCCCGATCGAGGAACAGACCTGGGACGACCATCTCGACCAGCTTCGCTTCTTCGTCAAGGCGCCGCTGCTGCTGCTCCAGGCCGTGCTGCCGGAATGGCGGGCCCGTCACGTCGGCCGCGTCATCCATATCGGCTCGGAAGTCGTCGACATGGGCAATCCGGAATTCGGCCACTACGTCGCCGCGAAAGCGGCCATGGTCGGCCTCACCCG
Organism: Hyphomicrobiales bacterium; assembly: GCA_017305815.1. GTDB lineage: Bacteria > Pseudomonadota > Alphaproteobacteria > Rhizobiales > Kaistiaceae > Kaistia > Kaistia nematophila. The sequence continues at coordinate 1,369 of JAFKJZ010000453.1, read as the reverse complement.
CTCCTGGGCGCGCGAACTCGGCCCGGAGGGCATCACGGTCAACCTGGTGGCGCCGGGCTTCATTCCGGTCGAGCGCCATTCCGGCACCATGGCCGACGAACTGGAGGACTATCGCCGCCTGGTGCCGCTCGGCCATCAGGGGACGCCGGACGACATCGCCGGCATCGTCACCTTCCTCGCCTCGCCCGCGGCCGATTTCATCACCGGCCAGACGCTTGCCGTGAATGGCGGGCGGACCCTCGCCTGATCGATCGCCCGACAGGAAGCCGGCCGGGACGACCGCTCCCGGCCGTATTCCGATCGCGCAACGGAAATGCCATGGCCTCCCCGAACCAAGTCGATTTTCGCCTGCGCAAGGCCGATCTCCCGGATATGCCCGCCGTCTACAGGGTGTGCCTCCGGACCGGCAATGCCGGGCAGGACGCCACCCAGCGCGAGGATGACCCCGACGCGCTCGGCCACATGTTCATCGGCCCCTATCTCGTGCTGGAGCCCGATTTCGCCTTCGTGCTGGAAGGGCCGAACGGCGTCGCCGGCTATGTCATGGGCGCGCTCGACACGCCGGATTTTTATGGCCGCATGGAACGCGACTGGCTGGCGAAGATCCGCCCCCGCCTGCGCGATCCCGGCGACGACGAAAGCCGCTGGTCCGGCAGCGACTGGGTGCGCCGCCTGATCCACCGCCCGCCCTATCTGTATCCGCCGGCGCTGCATCCGTTCCCCTCGCACGGCCATGTCGATTTCCTGCCGGAGGCGCGCGGTCTCGGCTGGGGAAGGCGCGGCTTCGAGCACCTGATGGGGGCGCTCGCCGCCGCCGGTTCGCGCGGCATGCATCTCGACGTCAGCCCGCAGAACCACGCGGCGATCGCCTTCTACGAGAAGCTCGGCTTCGCGCCGGTCGTCTCGGACGAACTGCCGGCCGGCGGCCTGACGATGGCGCGGCGGTTCTGAGGATCCGGCGAGCCTCGCTCTTCACCTCTCCCAGCGGGAGAGGACCCCGCGCGCAGTGCGGCGGGTGGGGTTTACCGCCTCACCGGGGAAATTCCCTAAACCCTCACCCAGACCTTCGCCAGGACCTTCCGGCCGCCGCCGCTCCCCCTCTCCCGCGCGCGGAAGAGGGTTGGGGTGAGGGTCTTTCTACCCCTTACCCGAGCGACTTCATCCAGTCCGCGACCGCCTCGTAGGTGGAAAGCGTCGCGGGGGGCGGGTTGGGAGCCCCGATGAAGCCGTGGTTGACGCCCTCGACATGCAGATAGGTCGTGTCGACCTCGGCCGATCGGAGGCGAGCGGCGAGCGATGCGCCGTCCTCCGCCAGCACGTCATACGCGGCCGTAATCACCAGCGTCGTCGGCAATTCGCCGAGTTCGGC
>JAFKJZ010000207.1 GCA_017305815.1 Hyphomicrobiales bacterium | reverse complement strand
GCAACCTCCTCGCCGATCGGCCACGCCCATGAGGCCCCTCCCGAACGGAGCGCGCGACTTCGTCGGCTACGGCCGCACCCCGCCCGACCCGAAATGGCCGGACGGCGCGCGCCTCGCCGTCGTCTTCGTGCTCAATGTCGAGGAAGGCGCCGAACCATCAATCGCCGATGGCGACGCCGCCACCGAAACCGGCCTGACCGACGCCATCGCCGGCGAGGTCGCGGCCGGACGGCGCGACTTCGTCGCCGAGACGCTGTTCGAGTATGGCAGCCGCGTCGGCTTCTGGCGGTTACACGACCTCTTCATCGACCTCGGCATCCCGCTCACGATCAATGCCTGCGCGCAGGCGCTGGAGCGCAATCCCGAGATCGCCGCAGCGATCCGCGACGGCGAGCTCGATCTCTGCTGCCATGGCGGGCGCTTCGTCCGGCACTACCGCATGGACGAAGTAGAAGAACGCGCGGCGATCGCACGCGCCGTGACCAGCCTGAAGCGGACGGTCGGCCGCGCGCCACTCGGCTGGCAGAGCCGCTATTCGTCGAGCGAAACCACCCGCGCCCTGCTCGCCGAACATGGCGGCTTCCTCTACGATTCCGACTCCTACGCCGACGACCTGCCCTACTGGGTCGAGGTATCGGGCGCGCCGCATCTCGTCGTGCCGCACAGCTTCACCCACAACGACAACCGCCTGGCGACGGCGAAGCTCGCGACGGCGGCCGAGTTCACCGATCATCTCGCCAGCGCCTTTCGCGTGCTCTACGCCGAAGGCGCGCGCCACCCGCGCATGATGACCGTCAGCCTGCATGGCCGCATCTCTGGCCAGCCGTCTCGCTTCGAGGGCATCCAGCGCTTCCTCGATTTCGCCCTCGGCCATGAGGGCGTCTGGTTCGCCGGCCGCTCCGAGATCGCGCGGCACTGGATCGACAATCATCCGCCGGAGGCGCGCGCATGACCGGCCCGCGCATCCTCGTCACCGGCGGCCTCGTCGCCGATCCGGCATCCGATGCGGTCGCCACCCGCGATCTGCTGATCGAGGACGGCCGTATCCGCGCCATCGCCGCGCCGGGCAGCATCGAGGCCGGCGACGCGATCCGCCATGACGCGACCGACCGGCTGATCCTGCCCGGCCTCGTCAACGCCCACACCCATGGCCACGCCAATCTGATGAAGGGCGTGGCCGACCGCTGGACGCTGGAGGCCTCGCTTACAAACGGTCCCTGGGTCGGCGGCGCGCGCGATCCCGAGACGATCTATCTCTCGACGCTGGTCGGCGCGCTCGACATGCTCTCGAAGGGCTGCACCGCCTGCTTCGATCTCGTCTACGAGTTTCCCCGGCCGACGCCGGAAGGCTTCATGGCGGTGGCGCGCGCCTATGCCGACGCCGGCATCAAGGCCGTGCTCGCGCCGATGGTGGCCGACAAGACGCTGTCTACCGCCATTCCCGGCCTGCTCGACTCCTTCCCCGACGATCTGCGCCAGACGGTCGGCGGCTTCGACCTCGGCTCGGGCGACGAGACCATCGCCGCGATCGAGGCTATCGTGGCGATGCGGGGCCAACTGCCGCCCGGCATCGAACTCGCCATCGCGCCGACGATCCCGCACCATTGCTCGGAGC
>JAFKJZ010000206.1 GCA_017305815.1 Hyphomicrobiales bacterium | reverse complement strand
TCAAGGTCCAGACGGCCGGCACCGGCGCCAACTGCCATACCGGCCGCAAGGGCTGCTTCTATCGCAGCGTCCCGGTCGGCCAGGCGGCCGGCACCGAAACCCGGCTCGCCTTCACCGGCGACGAGCCGCTGTTCGACCCGAAGGCCGTCTACGGCGACGCCTGAGGCAAGCGCGCGGCGCGGTCACGCCATCGCGATATAGGCGCGCATCTCGTCGGCCTCGCGCTCGACCTGCTCGATCCGCGCCTTGACCACGTCGCCGATCGAGACGATGCCGGCGAGCTGCCCCGCGTCGACGACCGGCAGATGGCGGAAGCGCCCCTCGGTCATCCGCGCCATCACCTCGTTGATGGTGTCGCGGTCGGTGCAGGTGACCACCTTCGCCGTCATGATCGACGATACGGCTCCATCGATGGAGCCGACGCCTCGGGCGAGCGCCCGCACAACGTCGCGCTCCGAGACGATGCCGACGATGCGATTGGCGGGATCGGTGACGACGACGGCGCCGATCCGGCGATTGGCCAGAAGATGGACGACGTCGGAAATGCTGAGGTCGGCGGAGACGGTGACGACGTCTCTCCCCTTCTTCGACAGAATCGCGGCAACGGTCATTGGCGTCGGCTCCCTGTTCCAACAGGGCCGGCCGCTCTCTGAGGTGGACCGGTCCGGACCCAATCATGATCGGAGGCACGATCGCCTGGCGATCATCCACCGTGCACGACGCCGAGGCTTCTGCGCTCTGGTCGCCCTGCCCGTTTCCTGATGATGGGACCGGACGCAAGGGAATGCAAGGGAATGCAGGCCATGACCGCGCGCGAGCCGGCGCCAGGCCAGCCCTCGATCAGCGACGGCGACTACCGACCGGGTCGAACCAGGGGAAGCACAGCAGGCCGAAGACGAAGCCGCCCAGATGAGCCTCCCAGGCGATCGTGCTGTTGGTCACGCCGGGTGGCGTGAAGATCAGGCCGAACACCAGGTTGAACACGAACCAGACGCCGAGGAAGGCGACGATGCGGCGGTCGCGCGCCATCTCGAGGATCGAGAGAGCCGGCCGGAAATCGGCGTCGGGACGCGGGATGCCGCCGCCGAGCCGGCCACCGGCCGAGAAGGCGAAGCGGGCGGAGGCCGCCATCTGGGCCGAGATCGCCGCCGAGGCGCCGATCAGCGGCGCCTGGCCGGAAGGATAGAGCAGAAGATGCGCCGCCGCGCCGGCCGCCGCGCCGCCGAGCGAAAAAACCAGGAAACGCCAGGGGCCGAAGCGGCGGGCGAGCGGCGTGCCGAAGGCGGCGAGCCACAGTGCATTGACGCTATAGTGCATCCAGTCGCCATGCAGGAAGGCGTAGCTGAAGAAGGTCCAGACATCGCCGGCGACGCCGCCCGGCCAGTAGAAGCCCGGGATCGCGGCTCCCGTGAGACGGATGGGGAAGAAGGCGAAGGTGGCGATCAACCAACTCGCCTGCGCCTCGTCCAGCACATAGACGCGAACGGCGTGCACGATCGCCAGCACGGCCAGCGAGGCAATGATGACGGCGGGAAGGTTGAATACGGGTTCGCGCTCGGCGCGTTCGCTTCTCGGGCTCATTGGTCCGGCATAGTCGGCCCGCGATTTCGGCGCAAG
>JAFKJZ010000205.1 GCA_017305815.1 Hyphomicrobiales bacterium | reverse complement strand
TCCCGCGATCCGCCTTCACTCTGTCGAAGGTGAGTCCGCGCACGCTGGCCAGCAGACCGGAATCGAGGAAATGCAGCTTAGGTGTCTTGACGATGCGCTTCAGCGCGTTCGTGAACCAGGGCTGCACAGTCGCGATAAGGAACACCTGCTCAAGCAGCCCGACATAACGCTGTCCCGTCTTATGGCTGACGTTGATGCTGCCACCGAACTGCGAATAATTGACCAACTGGCCGGAGTGCTCGGCCAGCAACCGTACGAATTTAGGAAGCTCCGTCAGCTTCTCGACGTCAGCGATATCCCGCAGATCGCGCGTGAGGACCGACGTGAGATAGGACCTCGACCAGTCCTGCCGCCGCCGCTCGCTATCGCGGCTGATCGCTTCGGGAAAGCCTCCGAGCAGGACGAGTTGGACAAGATCGTCGCCCACGATCGCATCCTGCTGGCTCTGCAGCTTCCCGTCGAAGAGGCGCTCCAGGAAGGTCGGTGTCCGGCCTTCGACCTCGGCCTTCGCCAGCGGTAGAATCTGGATGGTTTCTATCCGGCCGGCCAGGCTGTCGGCGATCCGCGGCAGGGTCAGCACATTCGCCGAGCCGGTGAGCAGAAACCGGCCCGGACGATAGTCCTCGTCGACCGTCTTCTTGATCGCCAACAACAGGTCCGGTGCGCGCTGGATCTCGTCGATAATGGCACGGTCGAGTCCCCGGATGAAACCGGCCGGATCCGACTGGGCGGCCTCGAGCACCGTCTGATCGTCGAGCGTGATATAGGTCCGGCCGATCTCTCCCATCTTCCTGACGAGCGTTGTTTTGCCGGCCCTGCGCGGTCCGACGATCAAGACCACCGGGGTATCCGAAAGGGCTTCCTTTGCCCGCCGCTCCACAAACCGTTCGAACATGCCCACCCCGATCCCCGGACGATTGGAACTATCGCTATCGGCTAATTGGAAGTCAATAGACCGCTGATTGGGAATTAGTGGGCGCGATCTGGAAGGGTACGAGGGGAAAGCCTTCCCCCTGGCCGGCGCCTTGGTCGCCGACACACCCCCTTCTGCGGGGAGGTCCCCACAACGCCCCCTTAGAGTGAGAGTGCGGACCGGGTTCGCCGTGACGGGTTGAGGGCTGGAGGAGAGGCCTCCGGCGCCCGTCGCGGAGACCCGCGATGTCCAGAAAGACCGCTTCAGCGCGCCCCGGCCACGACCGGGCGAGCCTCTATGATGAAATCACCGGCAAGATCATCGCCGAGCTGGACGCCGGCCGCGTCCCTTGGGTCCAGCCCTGGGGGACGGCGGCGGCGAAGGCGCCGCTCGCCATGCCGAAGAACGCCGCCACCGACCGGCGGTATTCGGGGATCAACGTCCTGATCCTCTGGGGCGCGGTGATCGAGCACGGCTTCCCCACCCAGAGCTGGCTCACCTTTCGCCAGGCGCTCTCGCTCGGCGGCCACGTCCGCAAAGGCGAGCGTGGCACGACCGTCGTCTATGCCGACCGCTTCGTACCCGACGATGAAAAGCGACGCGCCCGCGACACCGGCGAGGAAGCCGCCGCGATTCCGTTCCTGAAGCGGTTCACCGTCTTCAACGCCGCCCAGTGCGAGAATCTGCCCGCCGACGTGGCGGCCG
>JAFKJZ010000204.1 GCA_017305815.1 Hyphomicrobiales bacterium | reverse complement strand
ACGGCGCGCCGCCGCTCCGCTTCGACCTGGTCGAGGCGGAGCGGCGTCGCGCTGTCATCGGCGCCGATCATCAGGCCGCGGCCGCCGAAGCGCGTCACCAGGCCCTCGTCCTCGAGCCGCCGCAGCGCCGCGCCGGCGGGGATGCGGCTGGAGCGGAACGCCCGCGCCAGCGCCGTCTCGCCGACCACCAGCCCGGCCGGCAGCGTGCCGTCGACGATCTGCCGGCGCAGCGCCCGGTAGATCACCTCGTAGAGCGGCAGCCCGGCCTCGTCGGCCTGCGCATCGGCCGGCATCATCGCCTGTCCCTCTCAGTTCAAGCGCGCGCCGCGCCGGCGGCCACCGGCGACGTCTCCTCGCCCGCATGGATGAAGCCCATGATCTCGCGGCTCATCGGCTCGTAGCGATGCGAGTTCTCGATCGTGCCGGCGAGGGTGAAGTCGCGCATCACCAGGATGCGATCGGCCAGCGTGATCATCTCCGGCATGTCGCTGGAGATCAGCAGTACCGAAAGCCCCTCGCGGGTGATCTCGCCGATCAGCTCGTGGATCGCCGTCTTGGTTTTGATGTCGATGCCGACCGTCGGCTCGTCGATGATCAGGATCTCGACGCCTGCCGCCAGCCACTTGGCGATCGACACCTTCTGCTGATTGCCGCCGGACAATTTGCCGACGGCCTGCTCGATCGAGGGCGTCTTGACCTCCAGCTTTTCCACCAGCGGGTGGACCAGCTTGCGCTCGGTCGCGCGGGTGACGAGGCCGAGGACGGAAGCGATCCGCCGCCAGACGGTGATCGCGACATTGGAGCGGATCGGATGGGCGAGGATCAGCCCTTCCGCCTTGCGGTCCTCGGAGATGTAGCCGAGGCGGTGGCGGCGGATGGCGGTCGGCACGTCGGGTATCGTGACGGGCTGGCCGTTCAGCCGCAGTTCGCCGGAAACGACCTTGCCGTCGCCGATCAGCGCCCGCGCCAGCTCGGTGCGGCCGGCGCCGACGAGGCCGTAGAGGCCGAGGATCTCGCCCTTGTGCAGGCGGAAGCTGACTCCCCTGTGGCCGAAGGAGGTGGTGACGTCCTTCGCCTCCATCACCACCTTCGAGCGGTTGACGTCGCGCGCGCCCATTTCGGCGACGCGTTCCTCGCGGCCGATCATGGCGGAGACGATCTTGCCGCGGTTCATGCTGGCGATCGGCTCGCCAGCTGCGGCGACGCGGCCGTCGCGCAGCACAGTGACGCGGTCGGAGATCGCCATCACCTCCTCCAGCTTGTGCGATACGAAGACGATCGCCTTGCCCTCGGCGCGCAGGCGCCGCACCACGGCGAACAGCGCATCGGCCTCGTGGCCGGTGATCGAGGCGGTCGGCTCGTCGAGCAGCAGCACCTGCGCTTCCAGCGACAGCGCCTTGGCGATCTCGACAATCTGCATCTGCGCGACCGAGAGATGGCGCACCTCGGTGCGGGTGTCGATCGTGGGATCGATCATGTCGAGGAATTTTCGCGCCTCGGCATGGACTCGGTCGAAGTCGATGACGCCGTTTCGGGTGGGCGGCCGCTCGATCATGATGTTCTCGCCGACGGTGAAGCGCGGGATCAGGTTGCGCTCCTGGTGCACGGCCGAGATGCCGGC
>JAFKJZ010000203.1 GCA_017305815.1 Hyphomicrobiales bacterium | reverse complement strand
GCGTTTCACGAACATCACGGCCTGCAATGCGGCTTCTGCACGCCGGGCATGATCATGGCCGCAATCGACATGATCGAGCGGCATGACGCCGAGCTCGACGAGGCGACGATCCGGCACGAGCTCGAGGGCAATATCTGCCGCTGCACCGGCTACCACAACATCGTCCGCGCCATCCGGGCCGCCGCCGACCGCATGGCCGGCCTGCGCCGCGCGGCGGAGTGAACCAGGGAGGGAGTCGCCATGTACGAGACGAACTATCATCGTCCGCGCGATCTCGCCGAGGCCGAGAGCCTGTTCGCCGCCGCCGCCGAGGGCCGTTATCTCGCCGGCGGCATGACGCTGCTGCCGACGATGAAGCAGCGCCTCGCCGCGCCGACAGACCTCGTCGATCTCGGCCGGCTGCCGGCACTGAAGGGGATCTCAATTGCCGAGGGAACCGTGACGATCGGCGCCGGCGTCGTCCATGCCGATGTCGCCGCCTCGGCCGAGATCCGCGCCGCCCTGCCGGCGCTCGCGGCGCTCGCCGGCCAGATCGGCGACCCACATGTGCGCCATCGCGGCACGATCGGCGGCTCGCTGGCCAATGACGACCCGGCCGCCGACTATCCCGCCGCCGTGCTGGCGCTCGGCGCGACCATCGTGACGACGCGACGCGAAATCGCGGCGCAGGATTTCTTCCAGGGCCTGTTCACGACGGCGCTGGAGGAAGGCGAGATCCTCGTCGCGGTCCGCTTCCCGGTTCCCGTGCGCGCGGCCTATGCCAAGTTTCCCAATCCCGCCTCGCGCTATGCCATGGCGGGCGTGTTCGTGGCGCAGTTCGCGGACGGCGAGGCGCGGGTCGGCGTCACCGGCGCCGGGCAGGACGGCGTCTATCGCGACCCCGCCTTCGAGGCGGCGCTCAACGCGCGCTTCGATCCGGCGGCGCTCGACGGCGTTTCCGTCGACCCGACGAACATGCTGGCCGACCTGCACGGATCGGCCGCCTACCGGGCCAACCTGGTCAAGGTCATGGCGAAGCGGGCGGTCGCCGCCGCCCTCGCATGATCCGGCGTCATCGAAACGCCCTCATCGCGGCGGAAAACGACTGAACGCGCGACGGGGTGCGGCACAACCGGAAGAAGATTGGCAGTCCGGTGGCGGATTGCGCCGGCAACGTCTATCTTTGACCAAACGGAAGCCCACGGAGGCAACCCCAGTCCCCTGTCATGATCGTCTGTTCCTGCAATACCCTCACCAAGGCACTGATCCTCGAAACCGCCGAACGCCTGGCGCGTGAAACGCCGGGGCGGCCGTTGACGCCCGCCCGCGTCTACCGCGCCCTCGGCATGAAGGCGCAATGCACGGTCTGCTTCGCGCTGGTGCGCAAGCTGCTCGCCGAATCGGGTGCCATCATCACCTGCCCCGAACCGCTCGGCAGCGGCGCGGAAGAGCCGGAAGACGTCGCGCTGTTCGGCTGAACCCAGGCACCAACCCTGCCGGGTGCAAATTATCTCAACCGGGCGCTTCGCCTCGAGCTGACCGCGGTCAACCAGTACTGGCTGCACTACCGGCTCACCGAGGATTGGGGCTACGCCAAGCTCGCCAAGAAGGAGCGTGCCGAATCGATCGAGGAGATGCACCACGCCGACAAGCTGATCGCGCGCATCATCTTCCTCGAAGGCTTCCCCAACCTGCAGGTGCTCGACCCGCTCGAGATCGGCCAGAACATCAAGGAAGTGCTCGAGGCGGACCTGCGCGGCGAATACACGGCGCGGAACTACTACAAGGAAGGCCGCGACGTCTGCTTCGCCGCCGGCGACTATGTCTCCATGGCGCTGTTCGAAGAGCTGATGAAGGACGAGGAAGGCCACATCGACTTCCTCGAGACCCAGCTTGGCCTGCTGAACGACCTCGGCAAGGAATTCTACTACCAGCTGCAGGCGGCCCCGAGCAACGAAGCCGAATAGCTTCGACGCCCCCACGCATGCGAACAGCCCCGGAGCTTCCGGGGCTTTCCGGCGCCGCCGCGGTTCACCACGCCGCTGCGGCGCCGGATTCGTTTCTGGCACCCGCCGTTCGTCCCCGCCGAGGCGACCGCTGTCCTGATCCTGTCACATACGCCGCCGTATTCATGGCCTGCATGGTGCGCGCATCCGGAC
>JAFKJZ010000202.1 GCA_017305815.1 Hyphomicrobiales bacterium | reverse complement strand
GCACCCTCAGCGAGCAAAAGCGGCCTCACCCTGTCACGATCTCCGATCCGGCCTGCCCGTTTGGCGGGCGCGGCGAGCGATTGTGCCGGGAGGCTATCACACGGAGTTGCCCCTCCGGCAATCACAAATATTCATTTGCGTGCTCAAAGACTTGGCAGTTGTGCGCGAGATCCCGGCACTGTGCCTGGCGTCCCGAAAAATGCGGCCCAGCATTTCATCGACGGCAGAAAGGGAGCAAACTGTCCGTCATCGCATTCGCCCTCACGACGCAGCCGATGTCGCTGCTATAAGGGGGCGCAATCCAGGGCCGTCCGGGCCCATGCCGGCGGGCCGGGCCCGCGCATCGGTCGAATTGGGGAAACGGTATGTTGAAGGCAGTCGCGGTTCGCCGCGCAGCGGAGACGGGCGCGGAAGAGCAGGCGACGCCAGCCGGCCGCGCTGTGCTGCAGCATGACGAGCGCCATTTGCGCCGCCGGCTGATCGAGCTTGTCGACGGCCGCAAGGTGATGGTCGACCTGCCCGAGACGGTGGTGCTCGACGCAGGCGACAGCCTGGTCCTGCAGGATGGCGGCCTGATCGCCGTCGCTGCCGCCTATGAGCCTCTTTACGAGATCTTCGCCCGCGACCCGGTGCATCTGCTCGAACTCGCCTGGCACATCGGCAACCGCCATCTTGCCGCGGCGATCGAGCCGACCCGCATCCTGATCCTGCGCGACCACGTCATCAAGGCGATGCTCGAAGGGCTCGGCGCGCGGGTCAAGGAGATCGTCGCGCAGTTCAATCCGGTACGCGGCGCCTATTCCGGCCATGGCGGCCACGGTCACGGCGATCACGGGCACGACCACGGTCATGATCATCACGATCATGGCCATTCGCACGGGCATGGCGACCACCGTCACGATTGATTTCGACGTCGCGGCCGGGCGGCCGCGCGATCCAGCAGGACGAGGCTATCTCTCATGACATCGAAGAACGGACCCCTTCGCGTCGGCATCGGCGGCCCCGTCGGCTCTGGCAAGACGATGCTGACCGAGAAGCTTTGCAAGGCGATGCGCGAGGAATTCTCCATCGGCGTCATCACCAACGACATATACACCCAGGAAGACGCCATGATCCTGGCGCGCCGGCAGGCGCTGTCCGAGGATCGCATCATGGGAGTCGAGACCGGCGGCTGCCCGCACACGGCGATCCGCGAGGACGCCTCCATCAACCTGCAGGCGATCGCCGAGTTGCGGCGCCGGATCCCGGATCTCGACATCGTCTTCATCGAGTCGGGCGGCGACAATCTGGCCGCCACCTTCTCGCCCGATCTCGCCGATCTGACGATCTACGTCATCTCCGTCTGCCAGGGCGAAGAAATCCCGCGCAAGGGCGGCCCCGGCATCACCCGCTCCGACTTCCTCGTCATCAACAAGAGCGGCCTCGCGCCCTATGTGAATGTCGATCTCGACGTGATGGAGACCGATGCGAAGCGCATGCGCGGCGCGCGTCCGTTCGGCTTCACCGATTTGATCCGCGGCAAGGGCCTCGACCGCGTCGTCGATTACATCGTCGAGCATGGCGGCCTGCGCATGGACGCCCGCAAGAGCGCGTGAGGGCGCCGGTCGGCAGTTCCCCCAGTGG
>JAFKJZ010000679.1 GCA_017305815.1 Hyphomicrobiales bacterium | reverse complement strand
CATCGACCGTGCGGACCGACTTCGCCGGCGCCTCTTCCGCGGCGCCGCCGCCGAGGCGATCGGAATTCTTGCTGCTCGCGGGCGCCGAAAGCGTCGGCGGCGCGTCCTCGTTCGACGCGGTCTTGGCGCCGGTATCGGAGGACGAGATCAGGTCGCCGATCACGTCCTTGACAACGCCGCGCTGCGACCAGACCAGCGCCGCGATGCCGCAAAGCATCAGCGCGATCAGGACCAGCAGAATGATCGTCGGCCAGCGCGAAGGCTTGGTGCGCTCGACATAAACGGCGGGACGCTCGGCAGCCTCGCGGTTGCGCTCGCGACGCGACGGACGGCGCTCGCGCGGCTCGTCGAAAGCGTCATTTCCCATCGGCGTGGCGCGCAGCGGCTCGGGCGCCCAGTCGGCGTCGGCGCTGAAATGACGGCTGTCGTCATGGTCGTGGTCATGTTCGAGATCCGCGTCGAAGCGCGGCTCGTCGGCCGGTTCCGGCGCCGACATCGTCGGCTCGCGACGGCCCTGCGGCGCGGCGCGATCATAGGCGCTCGGGCGCGTGGGCGAGACCTGCGGCCATTGAGGCTGCACCGGCGGCGGCTGGCGCGAAGGCTTCTGCGGCGGCTCGGGCTCGTGCCAGTCGGCCTCGATCTCGGGCTCGGACGCATGCGCCTCGTCGGCCTCGTCATGGAAGAATTCGGCCTCGGCGGCCTGCGGCGGAGGCGCTACGGGCGCCGGGGCCGGCGTCGGCGCGGCGGGCTGCTGACGCGGCGGCTCGGCGGCCGGACGCGGGCGGGCCACGACCGGCTGCGAGGCCGGCGTCGGCAGGGGCGGCGGAGGCGCGATCTCCGCCTCCAGCTCTTCTTCGAGCTGTTCGACCGGCTCCGGCTCGACCGGCTCGGGCGTGACGGCAAGCGCCTCGGCAACGGCCGCCGCGGCGCTGACGCGGACCGGGGCCGGGCGCGCGGCGCTCGCCTCGCGCTCGACCTTGCGGATCGCCTCTTCCAGTTCCAGGCGCTGGCGCGAGATCTCGGACGTGGTCAGGGGCGGGTCGATGGACTTCAGCTGTCCGATCAGCGCCGTGCGCGCCTTGTCGTAAACTGAACGACGCGCGTCGCCGGATTCGCTCTCGAACCCGGAAACCGCCTTTTTCAACCGGCGCCTGCGATCGACAACCTCAGTCCTGAAACGGATCCTGAACCAGAATTGTATCGTCTCGTTCTGGGCTGGTCGACAGGAGCGCAACGGGCGCGCCGATCAGTTCCTCGACGTGACGGACATACTTCACGGCCTGCGCCGGCAGATCGTTCCAGCTACGGGCGCCGGCGGTGGAATCCTTCCAGCCTTCCAGCGTCTCGTAGATCGGCTCGACCCGGGCCTGCGCCGCCTGGGATGCCGGGAGATAGTCGATCTCGCGGCCGTCCAGCCTATATCCAACGCAAATCTTGATTTCTTCAAGGCCGTCGAGAACATCGAGCTTCGTCAGCGCGATTCCGGTGATGCCGGAGGTGCGGATCGTCTGGCGAACCAGCACGGCGTCGAACCAGCCGCAACGGCGCTTGCGGCCCGTCACCGTGCCGAATTCATGGCCGCGCGTGCCGAGGAAATCGCCGACTTCGCCGGTCTGCTCGGTCGGGAACGGGCCCTCGCCGACGCGCGTCGTGTAGGCCTTGGTGATGCCGAGCACGTAGCCGACGGCACCCGGGCCGACGCCCGAACCGGTCGAGGCCTGGCCGGCGACGGTGTTGGACGAGGTGACGAACGGATAGGTGCCGTGGTCGATGTCGAGCAGCGCGCCCTGCGCGCCCTCGAACAGGATGCGCTTGCCGGCGCGACGCTCGCGGTCGAGCAGCTGCCAGACCGAATCCATGAACGGCAGGACCTTGTCGGCGACCGAGGCGAGCTCCTCGTAGAGCGTCTCGGCGAGGATCTCTTCCTGGCCGAGGCCACGGCGCAGCGCATTGTGGTGCGCCAGCAGCCGCTCGATCTTCTCGCGCAGCGCCGGCAGGTCGGCGAGGTCCATGACGCGGATGGCGCGGCGGCCGACCTTGTCCTCATAGGCCGGTCCGATGCCGCGCTTGGTGGTGCCGATGCGGGTGCCGGCATTGCTGTTCTCGCGGAAGGCGTCGAGTTCGCGATGCAGCGACAGGATCAGCGCGGCGTTCTCGGCGATGCGGAGATTGTCGGGGCCGACCTTGACGCCCTGCGCCTCGAGGCGGCCGATCTCGGCCACGAGCGCATGCGGATCGACGACGACGCCATTGCCGATGACGCCCATCTTGCCCGGACGCACGACGCCGGACGGCAGCAGGCTGAGCTTGTAGGAGACGCCGTCGATGACGAGCGTATGGCCGGCGTTATGTCCGCCCTGGAAGCGCACGACGATGTCGGCGCGCTCGGAGAGCCAGTCGACAATCTTGCCCTTGCCTTCGTCGCCCCATTGCGATCCGACGACGACTACATTCGCCATTGAACTTCCCTCTTCGACGTCAAGCCAATTGCTGATGCCACGCTGCGCGGCACGCGATAGGACTCACCCCGGCGAGCCGCCAGGACGAGGCGCGCGGACTATATAGACTCCATCTGCCCCGCGCGACCCCCGGGAGAGCATCTCAGCCCCTCAATTCTCCCAGAATACGTCCTGATCCGCCGGCCAACGCACGGCAAAGGCGTTCAAGATCTCTTTTGTTTCGCCGGCGGCATAATCATAGCGCCAGGCAACCACGCCGCGCGCCCCGTCGACGGCGCTCTCCGTCGGCGGCGTCGACTCGGCGAGCGACTGCACGG
>JAFKJZ010000678.1 GCA_017305815.1 Hyphomicrobiales bacterium | reverse complement strand
GACGCAGCTCGCCGGCATCAAGCCGGGCGCGCTCGCCCATGTCAGCATCGACGCGGCCGATGGCGAGAGCTTCGACGGCAAGGTCGTGAGCATCGCGCCGGCCTCCGGCTCCGTGTTCAGCCTGCTGCCGCCCGACAACGCGACCGGCAACTTCACCAAGATCACGCAGCGCGTCCCCGTCCGCATCCAGCTGCCGGCCGGCGCGATCGAAAGCGGCGTCCTTCGTCCCGGCCTCTCCGTCACGGTCGAGGTCGACAGCCGCACCGGCGGCAGCGCCGGCTGACACGGCTTCCTCCTTCGGGAGGATGAGAGAGGAGACCTGCGCGGCCCCTACCCCGGCGGAGGTCTCCTCTCTCGCAATCTTCAACCGTCCCATCGACGCCGGAAAGGCCGCACGACGACCGCCGACGCCCATTCGGAGTCTCGTCCATGGCCGGACCAGCGTCCTTCCAGCCGCCCGTGATGACGCCGCGCCGCATCGTCGGCTTCGTCGCCATGTGCGTCGGCATGTTCATGGCGATCCTGGACATCCAGATCGTGTCGTCGTCGCTGGCCGAGATCCAGGCCGGCCTGTCGGCGAGCGCGTCGGAGGTGTCCTGGGTCCAGACGGCCTATCTGATCGCCGAGATCGTCATGATCCCGCTTTCGGGCTTCCTCGGCCGGGCGCTGTCGACGCGCTACCTGTTCTCGATCGCCGCCGCCGGCTTCGCCATCACCTCGATCGGCTGTTCGACGGCGAACACGATCACGGAGATGATCATCTGGCGCGGCCTGCAGGGCTTCATCGGCGGCGGCATGATCCCATCCGTGTTCGCCGCCGCCTTCACCATCTTCCCGAAGAGCCGCCAGGGCATGGTCTCCGCCATCGTCGGCCTGATCGCCACGATGGCGCCGACGATCGGCCCGACCATCGGCGGCTATCTCACCAACCTCTTTTCCTGGCACTGGCTGTTTCTGGTGAATGTCCTGCCGGGCATCGCGGTCACGGTCGGCGTCTATTTCCTCGTCGACTGGGACAAGCCCAACTTCAAGCTGCTGGACCATTTCGACTATTTCGGCCTCGCGACGCTGGCGCTCTTCCTGGGCAGCCTCGAATATGTGCTCGAAGAGGGCTCGGCGAACGACTGGTTCCAGGACGAGACGATCCTCGCCTTCGCCGTACTCTCGGCCCTTGCCGGCGTCGCGTTCTTCTGGCGCGTCCTGAACGCGCATGAGCCGATCGTCGACATCCGCGCCTTCAAGGACCGCAACTTCGCCACCGGATCGCTGTTCTCCTTCATGCTGGGCGTCGGTCTCTACGGCCTCGTCTATCTCTATCCGGTCTTCCTCGCCCGGGTGCGCGGCTATGATTCGCTGCAGATCGGCGAGACGATGTTCGTCACCGGCGCGTTCATGATGATCACGGCGCCGATCGCCGGCCAGATCGCGCAGAAGGTCGACCCGCGCTGGATGATGGCGTTCGGCCTGACGCTGTTCGCGGTCTCCTGCCTCGAGCTGGTGCCGATCACCAAGGACTGGGCCTTC
The DNA here is from genome assembly GCA_017305815.1 of Hyphomicrobiales bacterium. Lineage (GTDB taxonomy): Bacteria > Pseudomonadota > Alphaproteobacteria > Rhizobiales > Kaistiaceae > Kaistia > Kaistia nematophila. The sequence goes on along the minus strand of JAFKJZ010000678.1, from coordinate 115 downwards.
AACGAACTGTTCATCCCGCAGGCGCTGCGCGGCGTGGCGCTGATGACGTCCATGCTGCCGGTCTCGATCCTGGCGCTCGGCACGCTGCCGCCGGAGCGGCTCAAGAACGCCTCCG
>JAFKJZ010000452.1 GCA_017305815.1 Hyphomicrobiales bacterium | reverse complement strand
GAGTTTTTCGGCCCGCCGTCGACTTCCCGTTGCCGCCGCAAGGGCGGCGCGGTAAAGGCAGAACATGACCCGCCCCGACACGCTCCGCATCGCTCTTGTCCAGATCAATCCGATTGTCGGCGACATCGCCGGCAATCTCGCGAAGGCCCGCGCCGCGCGCGCGACGGCGGCGTCCGGCCAGGCCGACGTCGTCATGTTCAGCGAACTGTTCCTGTCGGCCTATTCGCCGGAAGACCTGGTGCTGAAGCCGGCCTTCCAGGAGGCCTGCCGCGCCGCCTGCGAGGCGATCGCCGCCGATACCGCCGATGGCGGCCCGGCCGTGCTGATCGGCCTGCCTTGGGCCCAGGACGGCGAGCTCTACAACGCCTATGCGCTTTGCGACAACGGCCGGATCGAGGCGGTCCGCTTCAAGGTCGACCTGCCGAACTACGGCGTCTTCGACGAGAAGCGCGTGTTCACGCCGGGACCGCATCCGGGGCCGATCGTGCTGCGCGGCGTCAGGGTCGGCGTGCCGATCTGCGAGGATATCTGGGGGCCTGATCCGGTCGAGTGCATCGCCGAGACCGGCGGCGAGATCCTTCTCGTGCCGAACGGTTCGCCGTTCCGCCGCCGCGTCATGGACCAGCGCTTCAACGTCGCCGTCGCGCGCGTCAAGGAATCCGGCCTGCCGCTCGTCTACCTGAACCAGGTCGGCGGCCAGGACGAGCTCGTCTTCGACGGCGCCTCCTTCGTGCTCAACGCCGACGGCTCGCTCGCCGTGCAGCTGCCGGCCTTCCGCGAGACGGTCGAATTCGTCGACTTCGCCAGGGACGAGGGCGGCTGGCGCTGCATCGACGGGCCGAAGGCGCGGGTGGAAGAGGGCGACGAGGCCGACTATCTCGCCTGCGTCGTCGGCCTGCGCGACTATGTCGGCAAGAACGGTTTCCCGGGCGTCGTGCTTGGTCTTTCCGGCGGCATCGATTCGGCGCTAGTGGCGGCGATCGCCGTCGACGCGCTCGGCGCGAAGCGCGTCCACTGCGTGATGCTGCCCTACCGCTACACCTCGCAGGACAGCCTGGTCGACGCCAAGGCCTGCGCCGAGAAGCTCGGCGTGCGCTACGACATCGTGCCGATCGCCGAGCCGGTCGAGGGCTTCATGCGCGCGCTGGCGCCGATGTTCGCCGGCAAGGCAGCCGACATCACCGAGGAAAACCTGCAGTCGCGCGCGCGCGGCACCATCCTGATGGCGATCTCGAACAAGTTCGGCGCCATGGTGGTGACGACGGGCAACAAGTCGGAAATGTCGGTCGGCTACGCCACGCTCTATGGCGACATGAATGGCGGCTTCAATCCGATCAAGGACCTCTACAAGACGCAGGTCTTCCGCATCTCGCATTTCCGCAACGCCAACCTGCCGGAAGGCTGCCTCGGGCCTTCGGGCGAGGTGATCCCGGAGCGGATCATCACCAAGCCGCCGACGGTCGAGCTGCGCGAGAACCAGACCGACCAGGATTCGCTGCCGCCCTACGACGTTCTCGACGACATCCTCGAGAGCCTCGTCGAGGGCGAGATGCGGGTTGGCGACGTGATCGCCCGCGGCCATGACGAGGCCACGGTGAAGCGCGTCGAGCATCTGCTCGCGATTGCCGAGTACAAGCGGCGCCAGGCGGCGCCGGGCGTGAAGATCAGCCGCCGCAACTTCGGCCGCGACCGCCGCTACCCGATCACCAACAAGTTTCGCGACCGCGCCTGAGCCGGCGCGGTTCCCGTCGGGACCGCGTCTCGCGCACGGCGCTTTGTCGTATCGCGCAAAAGAAAAGGCCCTCCGGATGGAGGGCCTTTCTGTTTCGGACAGCTCGATCAGCCGTGGACGTTGTCCGGCGGGATCGGCACGTAACCGGCGGTCGAGGCCGGCTCGGGATCGGGACGGGCGCCGCCCTTGGAGTCGTAGACCGCGACCGGATCCGGCGTGGAATTGCCGAGGACCTTGACCTTGGTGCCGATCGGGGCGCGGCTGTAGAGGTCGATGATGTCGTGGTTCATCATGCGGATGCAGCCGGACGAGAGCGACTTGCCGATCGACCAGGGCTGCGTCGTGCCGTGGATGCGGTAAAGCGTGTCGACCTTGCCCTGGTAGAGATAGAGCGCGCGGGCGCCGAGCGGATTGCCGGGGCCGCCGGGCATGCCGTCCGGCCACTTCGCGGCTTCCGGGTCGCGCGCCATCATCTCCTTGGGCGGATGCCACTTGGGCCACTGCTGCTTGGCCTGGATGGTCGCATCGCCCGACCAGGCGAAGCCCTGGCGGCCGACGCCGACGCCGTAGCGCAGCGCGCTTCCGTTCTCGAAGACGAGGTAGAGGAAGTGGTTGTAGGGGTCGACGACGATCGTGCCCGGTTCGGCATTGATCTCGGACGGCAGGTTGACGACCTGGCGGTAGAAGCGCGGGTTGATCTTGGTCAGGTCGATCGCGCTGACGGGGGACGGCTCGTCGGTGATCGGGCCGTACATCGACGCAAAACCCTGGTCGATGACCGGGGCATTGCCCATGCCGCCCGCGCTCGCCACGGGGCCGCCTGGCTGCGAGGTCTGGCAGGCCGCAAGCACCACTGGCAAGCCGATCATGAACGTCCGGCGGCTGAGCTTACCCGCCGTCTTGAGAGGCTTCGTCTCGTTCAAAGCCTGTTCCTTTTCATCATCATGCTGGGGGGGAACCCAATTAAAACCGGAACGCCTTGACAAGGCGCGCCCGAACCCGATCGTCTCGATTGGTCCGAACCCGCCCACGCCCTGGCGGCGCGATCCAATAAGAATGATATTTGTTCTTACTGGTTACTTTCGCGTTTTGCCGCAATGACAATTTGGCCACACAGATTGCCAATCCGAGAGGGCTTGCCGCCCCTGCGTGGTCTCGCTCGTTCTTGTCTGAGGCCGAGATTGGCCGAAACCAAGGCGCGTTAAGCATGTTTTGGCTCCAAAGGTTGAGAAGCCGGACACTGTTGCTTAAATGACGCGGGCATTCGCCCTCCGCATTCCTGTGCTCTGCGCATGAATCGGCTATCAGGGGCGGGTCATTGCCTCGGAGCCTTCATGCGCTGGTCGCCCCAACAGGAAAATGCGCTCTCCGCCGTATCCAGCTGGCTGCGGCGCGGAGACAGCCCGATCTTTCGCCTGTTCGGCTATGCCGGAACGGGCAAGACGACGCTCGCCCGTCATATCGCCGAAGGCATCGACGGCGACGTCGCCTTTGCGGCCTTCACCGGCAAGGCGGCGCATGTGCTGCGCTCCAAGGGCTGCGAGGGCGCCGGCACGATTCACAGCCTGATATACCGGCCGCGTGCCAATGATGACGACGACGAGCAGCCGACCTTCGCGATCAACCATGACAGCGCTGCTTCCAAGGCCGATCTGATCATCATCGACGAATGCTCGATGGTGGACGAGGAACTCGGCCGCGACCTGCTTTCCTTCGGCACGCCGGTGCTGGTGCTCGGCGACCCGGCGCAGTTGCCGCCGGTCAAGGGCGGCGGCTACTTCACCGAGTCCGAGCCGGACCAGATGCTGACCGAGGTGCATCGCCAGGCGCAGGACAATCCGATCATCCGCCTCTCGATGGCGGTGCGGGCCGGCGAACCGGTCGAATATGGCGAGCACGGCGAAAGCCGCGTCATCTCGCGCCGCGAAATCGACGCGGCGCAGATCCTCGCCGCCGATCAGGTCCTCGTCGGCACCAACAAGACGCGCCGGCTCTACAACCAGCGCATCCGCGAACTGAAGGGCCTGCTGAGCCCGATGCCGGCGGTCGGCGACAAGCTCGTCTGCCTGCGCAACGACAAGCAGAAGGGCCTCCTGAACGGCGGCACCTGGGTAGTCTCGGAGCTGGCGGCGCCGCGCAAGAGCCTGCTGCGCCTCGCCGTGAAGCCGGAAGAGGACGCCACCGGCAAGGCGGTCAAGGTGTCGGTCCATCCGAACTTCTTCGAGAATGGCGGCGAGGACCTGCCTTATGCGCAGCGCCGCAACTCGGACGAGTTCGACTATGGCTACGCGCTCACCGTGCACAAGTCGCAGGGCTCGCAATGGGACAATCTCGTCCTCTTCGACGAGAGCTACGCCTTTCGCGAGCACCGCGACCGCTGGCTCTACACCGGCCTGACCCGCGCCGCCAAGCGCATCACCATCGTCCGCTAGCCGCTCGTTGCAGCGGTCGGCGGCGCACGCTAAAGCGTTCGCCATGACCAGCCCATCCGTGACCAGCCCATCCGTTATCGTCCGCTTCGCGCCGTCGCCGACCGGTTACCTTCATATCGGCAACGCGCGGCCCGCCCTGTTCAACTGGCTGTTCGCCCTGAAGGCGGGCGGGCGGTTCATCCTGCGGCTCGACGATACGGATCGCGAGCGCTCGAGGGAGGAGTTCGCCGAGGCGATCCAGCGCGATCTCAACTGGCTCGGCATCCTGCCGCACCAGTTCGAGCGCCAGTCGCTGCGCACGGACGCCTATGACGCGGTTGTCGTGCGGCTGAAGGCCGCCGGCCGCCTCTATGCCTGCTACGAGACGTCGGAGGAACTGGACCGCAAGCGCAAGCGCCAGGCCGCGCGCGGCTTGCCGCCGGTCTATGACCGTGCCGCGCTGAAGCTGACCGATGCGGACAGGGCGAAGCTGGAAGCCGAGGGCCGCCGGCCGCATTGGCGCTTCAAGCTCGACGAGACGGTCGGCCATGTGACCTGGGACGATCTGGTTCGCGGACCGCAGACGGTCGATATCGGCTCGCTGTCCGATCCGGTGCTGATCCGCGAGGACGGCACCTATCTCTACACGCTGCCTTCCGTCGTCGATGACGCGGACATGGGTGTCACGCACATCATCCGCGGCGACGATCACGTCACCAATACCGGCGTGCAGTTGCAGCTGTTCGAGGCGGTGGGTGCGCCCCTGCCGGTCTTCGGCCATCACAACACCCTGACGACCGCGAGCGGCGAGGGGCTCTCGAAGCGCACCGGCGCGCTATCGCTGGGGTCGCTGCGCGAGGCGGGCTATGAGCCGATGGCGGTCAATTCGCTCGCCGTGCTGATCGGCACCTCGGTCTCCGTCGAGCCGGTCGCCGATCTGCCGACGCTCGCCGGTCTCGTTGATCTCTCGATGGTCTCGAAGGCGCCGGCCAAGTTCGATCCGGCCGATCTCGACGGCCTCAACGCCAAGCTGCTGCACGCGAAGCCCTATGCCGAGATCGCCGATCGGCTGCAGGCGCTCGGCGTCGGCGGCGGCGAGGATTTCTGGAGCGCCGTGCGCGGCAACCTCGTTCGCCTCAAGGACGCGGTGGAATGGTGGACGGTGGTCACCGGCCCCGTCGCGGCGCATGTCGCGGCGGATGCCGAGGAAGCCGCTTTCCTGGCAGCGGCGCGCGAGGCGCTGCCGTCGGGAGCGTTCGACGGCCAGAGCTGGAAGGCCTGGACCGACGCGGTCAAGGCTGCGACCGGTCGCAAGGGCAGGGCGCTGTTCATGCCGCTGCGCCAGGTTCTGACGGGCCTCGATCATGGCCCGGAACTGGCGGCGATGCTGCCGCTGATCGGCCGTGAGCGGGCCCTGGCCCGCCTCGATGCGGCGCTCGCCACCTGAATAGGAACGAGGCCGGCAAAGCCGGCCTCGATGATCGTCTTTGGAACTGTCTCGCGGACGGTCAGGCCAGTCCGCGCGCCAATGCCGTCGCCGCGCCCGGCGCGGCCGGCAGTTGCGGCAAAAGCAGCGCGTTCAGTACGTGATAGGCGTCCGGGCGACCCGGCCAGACGGAGCCGGCCTCGGAGAGGTCGGCGGCGAGTTGGTGCTTCCAGGTGCCGCGCTCCTGCTCTACGAAATATCGCGCGGCGTGGTCCCAGAGCTTGCGGTACCAATGCTCGTAGAGCGCGTCGCCCGTCACCGCGCCGAGAAGGGCGGCGGCGGCGATGCCTTCGCAAAGTGCCCAGTGCATCCGGACGTCGGTGACGACGGCGCCTTCGAAATCCGTCGTGTAGACGAAGCCGTCATGGCCATCGACCGACCAGCCGAAGGTGATGGCGTGGTTGAACAGCGCCGTCGCGGCCTCGCGCAGCCAGGCCGGCGGCGAGGCGAGCGACGCCTCGATATGCACCAGCAGGCGTGACCACTCCAGCCAATGGCCGACCGTCGAGCCATAGGGCCGGAACGGATGGGCGCGGTCGTCGGTGTTGTATTCGGGGCGCGGGTTCCACTGCGTGTCGAAATGCTCGGGCAGGAACCAGTTGCGCTCGCGTGCGGCGTGGTTGATCAGCCGGTCGGCCATGGACAGGGCCCGGTCGTACCAGACAGCGTCGCCCGACGTATCGCCGGCAGCGAGGCAGGCCTCGACCAGGTGCATGTTGGAGTTGGCGCCGCGATAGTCCTCGGAGTCGGTGAAGTCCCACGCGAAGGATTCGCGCGACATGCCGGCTTCCTCGTCCCAGAAATGCTTCAGGAACACGGCGACGGCGCTGTCGAAGAGCTCGCGTCCGCCCGGCCGGCCGGCTTCCGTCGCCGACGCGCCGGCGAGCAGGACGAAGGCATGGTCATACGCCGCCTTGCGGCCGGCGATCGGACCGCCGGCCGGCTCCAGCGCCGAGAACCAGCCGCCATTCGCGCGGTCGTGAAAGTCGTTGGTAATCGCTGCGATGCCGTGGTCGATCAGGTGGGCCGTGCCCGGAATGCCACGCATATAGGCGAGGGCGGCGACATGGGTCAGGCGGCAATTGAGATAGAGCTCGCGCGGGCGCGTCAGGTCGGCGGTGCCGTCTTCCAGCAGATAGCCGAAGCCGCCGGCTTCCAGCCGGGAGCCCTGGACGAAGCGGACCAAACGGTTGATCTGGTCGTCCAGCCAGGCGCGATGCGTCGGCAGCCCGAGCCAGGGCGGCGTGGTGATGAGGGTCATTGGCGTCTGCTCCCGTCCTGTCCATGCCGCTCCGCCTTGCTGGCGGTCGGGCAATCGTTATCTGGCGCGCCGCCCGTGCGCACCCCAGGGGCGCGAGCGTCGGCGAACGCGGCGTAGTTGAACACTGAGTCGATGCGGCCGTCCATCATGCCGCGCAGGGGGGCATGCCCATCCTTCATCGCCGGAGAACCAGCAGGATCGGTCCTACTGGGCGGCGTAGAAATAGGAGGGGCCGACCCGGCGCAAGACGCCGGCCTGGCGCGGCGGCGCGAGGTTGGCGACCGGTGTTTCGACGCTGGCCGTGCCGAGGGAATCGGGGTCCAGTCCACCGGCGCGGTTGGCGAGCGTCTCGGGATCCTCGCCGGTCGGCGGAGCCGTGCCCGGCACGGGCGGCATCGGCTCAGAAAGCGCGGTCTCGGTGGCGAGCGTCGATGCGCTGTAGCCGCCGGTGAACGCCGCGACCGAGGACGGGCTGCCGCAGGTGCAGCCCGGATTGAAGCTGGTGCGGTAGGCGAAAGCGGTCGGCAGCGCGCTATAGGGGGTCTCGTCCGTCGTCGAGCGCGCGTCGCCGCTGTTCTGGCCCGGATTGCGGTGGGCGTAGAGGGCGACATTGGTGCCGGGGCACATCTGCTGGCAGACCTGCTCGTCGGTGGCGAAATTCGAGCGGCGCGTCGAGAAGCTGATCGGGAAGTAATAGCCATCACAGGTGCGGACGCAGAGCGTGCGATAGCTGCCGCCGCCGAACCCGCGCTCGGTCTCGCCGGAGCTGTAGCCTGGATCGCGTTCGGCAACCGCCGGGACGCGCGCCACCTGCTGGGTGTCGTAGACGCGGTTTTCCGGGTTGAACAGGCGCTCGAGGAAGTTGCGCGGCCGCTGCTGGGCATAGGCGGCGTATTGCGGGCCGCAATCGTTCAGGGCGAGCTGCTGCAGGATGTCCGAGCGCTGGCGGGCACTGGCGTTGGGATCGAAGGCCGAGGCGCTGCGGCGCTGCTCCAGCCGGTTGAGATTCGCCTGTATGGCGTTGATCCGCTTCAGGATGCCGCTGCATTGCGGCGCGGCGGACGTCGACTTGAACATCAGGAAGCCGCCCTTGCAGCCGGCGCGCCGCGCTTCGGCGTTGGCGGCGTTGAGAGCGGCGCGCTGCTGGTTGATGGCGTTGTCCTGGCTGGCGGCCTTGCCCGCGCTCGCGCCCTGGCTGCGCTGCAGCGAGGCGAGGCGACCTTCCAGCCGCGTGCAGACGCTCGACGCCGCTTCGGCCGTTGCGGCGCCCGCGAGGAGGATCATGGCCGTTGCCAAGATTCGCGAAAACACACTCTCGATACGCATGGAACTGGCCCTTGGTCGCGTGCGCTGTGCCGGTCTGCCCCTCGTTCCAAGGGCAAGACGCCATAGCACGGATGCGTCGGACGGTCATCACCATGGCCGCGCTTTTGCCACAAAGACGAGCCGGCGGTCGGCATCTGCAACAAGGCTGATGGCTGATATCAGGATCTTTGGTTGGCTATTCGGCGCGGGTTGTGACTAGGTGGCGCGCTGGTGGCGCGGGCGATACCGCGTCCCTTCATCACGAGAGAATCCGCATCATGACCGCGCGTGCGCAGGCCCCGGCGGGGGCCGACAGAACCCACCCCTGGCTGGCCGAGATCCGGGCGACGATCCTGCTGTCGCTGCCGCTGATCCTGACAAACCTGGCGCAGACGGTCATCACCGCCACCGATGTGGTCATCCTCGGCTGGGTCGACGCGCGGCATCTGGCGGCGAGCGCGCTGGCGACGAATCTTTATTTCGCGCTGTTGATCTTCGGCATCGGCCTCGTTTCGGCCGTGTCGCCCATGGTGGCGCGCGAACGCGGGAGGAATCGCCATGCCGTGCGCGAGGTCCGACGCACCGTGCGGCAGGGACTCTGGGCGTCGGTCGTCCTCGCCATACCGTTCTGGATCCTGCTCTGGCACACGGAGGAACTGCTGCTCTGGCTCCGCCAGGACGCCGAACTCGCGCATCTCGCCGCCACCTACATGCGCGGCATGCAGTGGGCGCTACTGCCCTTCCTCTGGTATCTGGTGCTGCGCTCCTTCATCGCCGCGCTGGAGCAGCCCTTCTGGTCGCTCGTCGTCGGCATGGCCGGCGTCGCCTTCAACGCGTTGATCGTCTGGGCGCTGGTGTTCGGCCATTTCGGCCTGCCGAAGCTCGGCATGTTCGGCGCCGGCATCGGCAGCACGCTCTCGGCCACCGTGATGTTCCTCGGCATGGCGCTGGTCTGCACCCGCGACCGGACGTTCCGGCGCTATCGCGTCTTCGGCCGCTTCTGGCGGGCCGACTGGCCGCGCTTCCTGGCGCTCTGGCGGCTCGGCCTGCCCATGGCCGTCGCCGTTGCGCTCGAGGTCTCCGTCTTCAATGCGGCCGTGTTCCTGATGGGCCTGATCAGTCCCGTCGCCGTGGCTGCGCATGCGATCGCGATCCAGATCGCCGCGCTCTGCTTCATGGTGCCGCTCGGATTCTCACAGGCCGTCACCGTCCGCGTCGGCATCGCCTATGGCGCCGGCGACGCGGACGCCATCCGCCGCGCCGGCTGGACGCCCTTCATCCTGGGCGTCAGCTTCATGGCCTGCACGGCGCTGACGATGCTGGCGATTCCCGAGACCCTGATCGGCGTGTTCCTCGATCGCACGGATCCCTCGAATGCCGAGGTGATCGCGCTCGCTGTCTCCTTCCTCGGCATCGCCGCCCTGTTCCAGGTGTTCGATGGCGCCCAGGCGATCGCCGGCGGCATGCTGCGCGGCATGCATGACGCCCGCGTGCCGATGATCTATGCGGCGCTCGGTTTCTGGGGCGTCGGCCTCACGTCGAGCGTGCTGCTCGGCTTCTGGGCGGGGCTCGGCGGCATCGGTATATGGATCGGCCTTGCCACCGGGCTCGCCGTCGTGTCGGGGCTGCTGCTGGCGCGCTGGCTGCGGCGCGAACGGCTCGGCCTCCTGCGCGGCGGCTCCGAGCCGATCGTGATGGCGCATTGATTTCCGCGTGCCGAAGGACCGCTTGGATGAGGTTAACGCGGTGCGCACGCGCGACAAATGGGCGCAAGGTGCTGTGAAGCTAGCACGCTGAAGCTGACATGCGCCCTCTATGTGCAGTCACTGCGGAGCCGCGGCGGCATGCCGGGTTTACGAAGCGGCCGAAGCAGGACAAGTGCGCTGTTCGCCTTGCTGGTGCCTTGCTCAGTGATTGGACTATTGTGCAGGGAAGT
>JAFKJZ010000451.1 GCA_017305815.1 Hyphomicrobiales bacterium | reverse complement strand
GGCGTCGATCGCCGCGTTCAGCGCCTTCTTGCCGTCCGCCTCGCTGACATCGCCCCAGGATCCGCCGATCTGCCAGGCGCCGAAGCCGATTTCCGAGATCTGGGCGCCCGTGCGCCCCAGCTGCCGCTTCTTCATGTCTTGTTCTTTCAATTCACCGGCCGGGCGGCCGGTACGCGCGCTGCCGCGCTTGCTCCCGAATTCGTTCGTCCGGACCGGCCAGGGGGATTTTCGCGCTCGCGGCGACGAAGTCGCCCGGATGCGGCGCGACAGCCGGTCGACGCACGCCCTAACCTTGCGCGACTTGGCGCCGGAAGCAAATGCATTGCGGCGGGGGATCGGAGCAAACAAACAAAAAAGCAGGCCGGCTTGCGCCGGCCTGCATGGCCCGGTTCGAAATGCCGCCCGGCTTCTGCGGCCGGTCGGCTACGCGTTACTTTTCGACCGGGAAGAACCAGAGATTGCGATCGGTGTAGCCGAATTCCTTGATGATGGCGGACATGGTGCCATCGGCGCGGATTTCGGCGAGGGCGCGCGAGATGGCGCTGTTCAGGTCGACGTCTTCCTTGCGCAGCGCATAGCGGGCATAGCCATATTCTTCCGGCAGCGGCTTGTAGTCCGCAACCAGCTCCATGGCGGCGTCAGGGTGCTTCTTCAGGAACTGGCCGACCTTGATGTCGTCTTCCATGCCGACGTCGAGACGGCCGGCGATGATGTCGGAGAACTCGGCCTCATTGCTCGTGTAGAGCTTGAGCTCCTTCAGGTCGGTCCGCTTCTCGAGCAGGCCGTGGTTGACGGAGCCGCGCAGCGTGCCGACCGTCTTGCCGGCGAAATCGTCCCAGCTGTGGATGTTGAGCGGGTTGCCCTTCGCCACCGTCACGCCCGAGCCGTACCAGTAGGACGGGCCGGTAAAGGCCAGCACCTTCAGGCGCTTCTCGTTCTCATGCAGGTTGTCGACGATGACGTCGCCGCGATTGGCCAGCAGCGTCGGCACCATCGCGTCAAACGGGATAAGCTGCCAGGTCACCTTCTCGATGCCGAGGCGCTTGGTGATCTCGCGGAAGATGCGGACGTCGGTGCCGTCATATTCCTTGGTCTTCTCGTCCTGGTAGGTGTTCGGCGGATCGGCGGCGATCAGCAGCGTGATGCCCTCCTCGCGGGCCCGCTTGTAAGAGCCGTCGCCACCGTCATAGGTGGCGTTGCCGACGCCGATGTCGCCGGCCCAGGCGGCGGAGGCCGACATCACGCCGGCGATCACCGAGGCAAAGACAAGACTGGTTAGTTTCACTGGATATTCCCCTCGTTTTCTTGTTCGAAACGTCTATCGGCTGGCCGCACTCATTTCCTTGTTGCGTTCGAGCACGGATCTCAGGAAGTCACGGGTCCGCTCCTGCTGCGGGGCGGAGAACAGTTCGTGCGGCTTGCCGCTCTCGACGATCCGGCCGTCGGCCATGAACACGACGCGATCCGACACCTCGCGGGCGAAGCCCATCTCATGCGTCACCACGACCATGGTCATGCCTTCGTCGGCGAGCGCCCGCATGACGCGGAGCACCTCGCCGACCAGCTCGGGATCGAGCGCCGAGGTCACCTCGTCGAACAGGATCGCCTTCGGCCGCATGGCGAGGGCGCGGGCGATGGCGACGCGCTGCTGCTGGCCGCCGGAAAGCTCGTGCGGATAGGACTGCGCCTTCTGCGCCAGGCCCACCTTCTCGAGCAGCGCCATCGCGATGTCCGTCGCCTCGCCGCGCGACCGGCCGAGCACATGAATCGGCGCGACGGTGATGTTCTCCGTCACCGTCAGATGCGGGAACAGGTTGAATGACTGGAACACCATGCCGACCTTGGCGCGGATGGCCTCGATCTGCTTCTCGCTGTCGACGATGAGCTTGCCGTCGCGCTCGTAGCGGTAGACGGGCTGGCCATCGATCGAGATCGTGCCGCTGCCGATCTCCTCCATGTTGTTGATGCAGCGGAGCATCGTCGACTTGCCGGAGCCGGACGGACCGATGACGCAGACGACTTCCGCCTTGTCGACCGTCAGCGACACGTCCTTCAGGACGTGATGGGCGCCGTAGTGCTTGTTGATGCGATCGAGGCGGATCATGACTTGGTGGTCCCTTCGACGGCTTCGGCAGTGGCAACGGGGGCGACCTCGGTCGGCACGACGGCCGGGCGACGCGCACCGATCGCCATGCGCTTCTCCAGGTAGCGGACGAACAGCGCCGCCGGGTAGGAGAAGAACAGGTAGATCGCGCCGATGATCGTGAAGACGGTGAAGTACTGGAAATTGGTCGACGAGATGATCTGACCGGTGAAGATCAGCTCGCGCACCGTTACGATCGAGACGAGCGACGTATCCTTGAAGAGCGAGATGCAATAGTTGCCGAGCGGCGGCACGACGACGCGGATCGCCTGCGGCAGGATGATCAGGCGCAGCATCTTGCGGCGCGACATGCCGAGCGCCTTGGCGGCCTCGACCTGGCCATGCGGGATGGCGGCGATGCCGGCGCGGTACACCTCGGCGAGATAGGCGGAGTAGTTGATCGACAGGCCGATGACGCCGGCCATGAAAGGATCAAAGCGAATGCCAAAGGCCGGCAGCACGAAGTAAATATAGAACAGCTGCAACAGGCAGGGCGTTCCACGCACGACTTCGATGTAGAACGATGCGGCGATGCGAATAATACGCGAGCGACCGATCTTGGCGAGCGCCAGCAGCAGCCCAAGCGGCAGCGCGATCAGCATGACGCAGAAAGTAAGCTGCAGGCTGATCAGGGCGCCGCGCATCAGGTCCGGGAAATAATCCCCGACGCCCTCGAAATTGAACAAATTGATGAATGTCGTCAGCACGGGACGCCTTCCGTCTCGGGAACCATTGCGCGACGGCCTGCCGAAACAACCGGCCGCCGCAGTACTCGCGCAGAAAACCCTGCGCGCTCCACCCATTTTATTCTGTATTGAAGAACATAGTTCTGTAATCGAATGCTATGTTTGCTGAAACCGAATGTCAACGCTCGGATCCCCGAGCGTAAGGCGTTCCAGCATTAGTTTTCGGTTCGATCTATTCTGGGCGCAGCGCCCGGAAATCAGTCAAACCGCCTCGAAATCAAGCATTCGGCGGGCAGCCGTCACCGGCCACCCAACCGAGTTCACGGCAGAGCGAAGGGAGAAAACGTGATCGCCGTCGCGATCGCGGAGCCGGGAGCGAGGACCATCATTCCCGTGTCGTTGCGGCTGGTTGAGAGGTTGAAGGCGTCGGTGCAGTTGCTGACCGGCTCGGCGCAGAAATGGCCGGCGCCGGGCGGCGTGTAGACGACGAGATGGCGCAGCGGCGCGTCGGCGACCATGCCCAATCCCGCGCCAAGCTCCGGCCAGCGAACCGTCGCCACGCCGTCCCAGCCCGCAAAGGCGGTATCGAGCGAAACCTGCCCGACCGGCAGGCGCGCGGCATCGCCCCAGAGCTCGGCGGCAGGGCCGAGGCGAACCGGCATCACCTCGCCGTCGACATGCCATACGGTCTCGACCCGCGCCTCCAGCGTCGTCTCGGGCGTCGCCGGGAAGAAGGGGTGCAGGCCGAAGCCATAGGGCATCGGCTCCCTCCCGCGATTATGGGTCGTGAGACGGATGCGCAGGCGGTCGCACATCAGTTCGATGGTCTGCATCGCCGCATAGGGAAACGGCCACGCATCGCCGGCATGCTCATAGCCGAGCACGATGCGGTCCGGCTCGCTCGCGACGACCTTCCAGGGACGCTGCCAGCCATGGCCATGCTCGACATGCGGCCCCGGCGTGTTGCGCGGCATGTGGATGTCGCGGCCTTCGAAGGTGAAGCGTCCATCGCGCAGCCGGTTGGAAAAAGGCGTCAGCGGGAAGCAGCCGGCCTCCTCGTCGCCGTCATGCGGCGTCGACATCGGCCGGATCAGGTCGAGCCAGCGCCCGTCCGGATGCCGCCACTGGCAGGCGGCGATGCGGCCGCCCAGTTCCGGCAGCAGCGTCAGGCGGAAGCGCTCGGTCGCCAGTTCGACAGCGTCTCCCGGCGCCGTCACAGCCGCGCTTCCGTCAGCGGCCGCAGCGCCCAGGCTTCCTGCGCCGAGGGGCCGCCCAGCGCGCGCGAGATCAGGTCGGCATGGCGGACCAGCGGCTCGGCGATGGTGGGGACCTGCTCCAGCGGCAGCAATTGCTTCAGCGTCGTGACGCTGATGGCGCCGAGCGTCTGGCCGCCGCGGCCGAACACGCCGGCGGCGACGCAGATGATGCCTTCATGGTCCTCTTCGTCGTCGATCGCATAGTGGCGGGCGGCGATGCGATCGAGATCGTCGCTGAGCGCGGCGATCGAGGTCAGCGACTTCGGCGTCCGCGCCGGATAGCCGACGCGTTCCAGCAGCGAGAGCGCGGCGGGCCGCGGCATGGCGGCGAGCAAGACCTTGCCGACGCCGGAGCAATGCGGCTTCTCGCGGCGGCCGAGCGCGGCGTCGAAGCGGATAGCCCCCGGCGCATCGACGCGGCCGATCACCACCGCGAAGCCGTCATCCATCATGGCGACGCGCGAGGTCATGCCGATCTCCTGCGTCAGGTCGCGCAGCACGGGAAGCGCGACATCGGCGAGGCCGGTATTGGCGACGGCGAGATCGCCGAGCCGCAGCAGCGACAGGCCGAGCCGGTAGCGCCGGGTCATGCCCTCGCCGATATCGGTGACCACGCCGCGCGCCCTGAGCGTCGCCAGGATGGCATAGGCGGCCGGCTTCGACAGGCCGATGTCGCGGGCAAGGTCGGTCAGCCGCGCGCCGGCCTGGCCGCTGTCGGCGATCCGATCCAGCAGGTCGAGGGCGCGCCCGAGGCTCTGCACCCTGTATCGCTCATCCGTCATGGTCCGTTCGCCCCTTGGTTGGATCGCCATGCCGGCCAGCGCAGCCGACAGCATGGCGTAGCAATAACAAACATATTTTCACAATACAGAACTTTGTATCACAGCAGAAATCGGGCGACCGGTTCACCGGCAAAGCCGGGGCGCGCCGCGCTTCCGCCCTTCCGAAGCGCCCGACCGGCGCGAAGCGAGCCACATTCACAGCCTGTGCTCGGCGCCCCAAACGGCTCGACAAGCGGATTGACTCGTATCAGGAAAGGACTAGCATCCTGTAATACAAAATATTGTTCTTCAATAAAAAACAAAATCAGGGGCATTCATGGCAGACGAGCCACGCAAATACCGCTCGACATCCTGGTTCGGAGGAGCCGGCAAGAATGCCTTCATGCACCGCAGCTGGATGAAGAACGAAGGCCATCCGCCGGATGTCTTCGATGGCCGCCCGGTGATCGGCATCTGCAACACCTGGTCGGAGCTGACGCCGTGCAACGCGCATCTGCGCACCATCGCCGAGCATGTGAAGCGCGGCGTCTATGAGGCTGGCGGCTTCCCGCTCGAATTCCCGGTGATGTCCCTCGGCGAGAGCAACATGCGCCCGACGGCGATGCTGTTCCGCAATCTCGCCTCGATGGATGTGGAGGAATCGATCCGCTCCAACCCGATCGACGGCGTCATCCTGCTGGTCGGCTGCGACAAGACCACCCCGGCCCTGCTGATGGGTGCCGCGAGCTGCGACCTGCCGACCATCGCCGTCTCCGGCGGCCCGATGCTGAACGGAAATTTCCGCGGCAAGGCGATCGGCTCGGGCACGCATGTCTGGAAGTTCTACGAGGACGTGAAGGCCGGCCGCATGTCGGTCGACGACTTCCTCGCCGCCGAACAGGGCCAGAGCCGCTCGGCCGGCAGCTGCATGACCATGGGCACGGCCTCGACGATGGCGTCGATGGTCGAGGCGCTCGGCATCGGCATGCCCGACAACGCGGCGATTCCCGCCGTCGATTCCCGTCGCGCCATCCTGGCGCAGGAATCCGGCCGCCGCATCGTCCAGCTGGTGCGCGAGGACGTCCGGATGTCGAAGATCCTCGTCCGCGAGGCCTTCGAGAACGCCATCCGCGTCAACGGCGCCATCGGCGGCTCCACCAACGCCGTCATCCACCTGATCGCCGTCGCCCGCCGCCTCGGCCTCGACCTGTCGCTCGACGACTGGGACAAGTTCGGCCGCGACGTGCCGACCATTGTCGACCTGATGCCGTCCGGCCGCTACCTGATGGAAGACTTCTACTACGCCGGCGGCCTGCGCGCGGTGATGCGCGTGCTCGACGAGCACGGCCTGCTGCACGGCAGCGCGCCGAGCGTCGCCGGCCCGACCATCGGCGAGATCGTCGCCGACGCGCCCAACTATAATGGCGAGGTCATCCGCTCCTTCGAGGAGCCGCTGACGCCGCAGGGCGGCATCGCCGTGCTGCGCGGCAACCTCGCCCCCGGCGGCGCCGTCATCAAGCCGTCGGCGGCGACCGAGGCGCTGATGCAGCATCGCGGCCGCGCCGTCGTCTTCGAGACCATCGAGCACTATTACAAGCGGATCGACGATCCCGATCTCGACATCGACGCCAGTTGCATCATGGTGCTGAAGAACTGCGGCCCGAAGGGCTATCCCGGCATGGCCGAGGTCGGCAACATGCCGCTTCCCGCCAAGCTGCTGCAGCAGGGCGTCACCGACATGGTGCGCATTTCCGACGCGCGCATGAGCGGCACCGCCTATGGCACCGTCGTGCTGCACACGGCGCCGGAAGCCGCCGCCGGCGGTCCGCTCGCGCTCGTTCGTGACGGCGACATGATCGAGCTGGATGTTGCCGGACGGCGGCTGCATCTCGACGTCTCCGACGCCGAGCTGGAAGCGCGCCGCGCCGAGTGGGCCCCGCCCACGCATGACGGCGTCAACGGCTACCAGAAGCTTTTCGTCGAGCACGTCCTGCAGGCCGACGAGGGCTGCGACTTCGACTTCCTGCTTGGCAAACGCGAAGCGGGCATCCCCCGCCATTCCCATTGAGGCGCTGATGGAACAAGATTTCCCCTACGCGGTCTATCCGAGCCTGGACGGCCGCGTCGTCTTCATCACCGGCGGCGGCAGCGGCATCGGCGAAAGCCTGGTCCGGCATTTCTGCGCGCAAGGCTCGATCGTCACCTTCATCGACATCGCCGAGGACGCTTCGCGCGCCCTGGTCGAGAGCATCAAGTCCGAGGGTCACCGCGCACCGGACTTCATCCCCTGCGACCTGCGCGACATCGAGGCCCTGCGGGCAGCGATCCGCGCGACGCAGGAGAAGCACGGCGCCATCCGCGTCCTGCTCAACAATGCCGGCAATGACGACCGCCACCGCACCGAGGACGTCACCGTCGCCTATTGGGACGACCGCATGGCGGTCAACCAGCGGCACCAGTTCTTCGCGGCGCAGGCCGTGCGCCCGATGATGCGCGACGCTGGCGGCGGCTCGATCGTCAATTTCGGCTCGATCACCTGGATGGTCGGCGATGCCGATTGCCCCGCTTATGTGACGTCCAAGGCCGCCATTACCGGCCTCACCCGGGCGCTGGCGCGCGAGTTCGGACCGGAGCGCATCCGCGTCAACTGCATGATCCCCGGCTGGGTCATGACGGAGCGGCAGATGCGCCTCTGGCTGACGCCGGAGGGCGAGCGCCAGATCGCCGAACGCCAGTGCCTGCAGGACCGCGTGCAGCCGTCCGACATCGCGCGCATGGCGCTGTTTCTCGCTGCCGACGACAGTCACATGTGCACGTCGCAGCATTTCATCGTGGACGGAGGTTGGGTTTGATGGTCGGCGTAGAGACAAGCCGGACGAGGCTGGTTCAGTACAAGTCGGAAGCCGGCGAGCGCAGGGTCGCCGTCGTCGGCGCCGATGGCGAGACGCTGCTGCCGCTTCAGGGCTTTTCGACCGTGCACGAACTGGCGTTGCGCAGCCTGGAGACCGGAACCGGCCTCGAAGCGCTGGTCGCGGCGACGCCGCGCGAGGCCGCGCTCCACTATGAGGCGGTGCTGGCCGCCGGCCGCGTGCTGCCGCCGCTCGATCATCCCGAGCCGGCCCGCTTCCTGATCACCGGAACCGGCCTGACGCATACCGGCAGCGCCACCGCTCGCAACCGCATGCACATGGACACCCATGGCCCGGACGCGATCGAGTCCGATTCGATGAAGATCTACCGGATGGGTCTCGACGGCGGCAAGCCGGCCGAGGGCGAGATCGGCATCCAGCCGGAGTGGTTCTTCAAGGGCGTCGGCACCTGCGTCGTGCCGCCCGGCGCGCCGCTCGACCTGCCCGGCTTCGCGCTGGCCGGCGCCGAGGAGGCGGAGATCGTCGGCCTCTACATCGTGGACGCAGCGGGCCAGCCCCGCCGGATCGGCTTCACGCTCGGCAACGACTTCTCCGACCACATCACCGAGGGCAAGAACTACCTCTACCTCGCTCATTCGAAGCTGCGCGAATGCTCGCTCGGCCCGGAACTGCTGCTCGGCGAGCTGCCGCAGGAAGTCACGGGCAACGTCCGCATCATCCGCGACGGCAAGGTGGTCTGGGACGAGTCGTTCCTGTCCGGCGAGAGCCACATGTCGCACTCGATCGGCAATCTCGAGCACTACCACTTCCGCTATCCGATGTTCCGCCGGCCGGGCGACCTGCACGCCTACTTCTTCGGCGCGGATGCGATGAGCTACGCCTCGAACATGAAGACCGAGGCGAATGACGAGTTCGAGATCGTGTCGCCGACCTTCGGCAAGCCGCTGCGCAACCGCATGGTGGCCGGCACGGAGGAGAAGCTGGTCACGGTCACCCCGCTCTGAGCGGGACGACGGCCAACGGGTTCAAGAAAGCCTGAGAGAGCGCCAGCCGAGCCACGGTGAAGGCGCTCCTCCCACACCACCAGAACACCCATCCAGAGGAGAAGTGTGATGACGAGTTTGAAAGCTGTGCTGGGAGCCGCCGCGCTGGCGGCCGGACTCTGGGTCTCCGCCGCTTCGGCTGAGACGCTACGCGTCCTCGCCTGGGAAGGCTATGCCGACCCGGACTGGGTCAAGGACTTCACCAAGGAAACCGGCATCGACGTCGACGTCGTCTTCGTCGGCAGCGATGACGAGATCTGGGCCAAGATCAAGGGCAGCGAAGGCAAGGACTTCGACGTCATGGCCGTCAATACGGCGCAGCTTCAGCGCTATATCGACGCCGACCTGGTCAAGCCGTGGGATTTTTCCAAGATCCCGAACCAGAAGGACGTGCTGCCGCGCTTCCAGGACCTGTCCAAGATCAGCGGCGTCACCCGCGACGGCAAGGCCTATGGCATTCCGTTCTGCTTCGATTCGATCGGCCTGATCTATGACACCGACAAGGTGAAGCCGGCGCCGACCTCGATGTCCGTGCTCTGGGACCCGCAGTACCAGGGCAAGGTGCTGGCCTATGACAATGGCGAGCATAATTTCTCGTTCACCGCGCTGACGCTCGGCATCGAGAACCCGTTCCACCTCTCGGACGACCAGTTCGCGGCGGTCAAGGCCAAGCTGCTGGAGCTGAAGCCGAACGTGCTCAGCTTCTATACGACGGCCGACGAAGCCCTGCAGATCTACCAGAACAACGACGTCGCGCTGATCTGGGCCAATTACGGCCAGCAGCAGCTGAAGGCGATGCAGAAGGTCGGCGCCCATGTCGCCTATATCGCGCCGGCGGAGGGCTCCCTCTCCTGGCTCGACAACTGGGCCCTCACCAGCGGCGCCAAGGATCCGGACGCGGCCGCCAAGTGGGTCAACTTCCTGCTCGACAAGAAGATCGGCGCCGAGCTCTCCGAGCGCACCGGCTTCGGCAACACCGCCGTTGCCAGCTCGAACGCCAACGACAAGGACAAGCTGGTCTGGCTCGAAAGCGTCGAAGACCCGTTGAAGCGTTCCGATCTCTGGAATGAAATCAAGGCCTCGCAGTAGCGCCGGCTCTCGACAACCGGATGGAGCCAAGGCTCCATCCTTTCCTGTCTCGACCCGCGCCGCCGCGCGCGGGGCCCTTTGTCGATGGTTCGGGGTGGTAATGAGCGAAGCCGGTATCCTTCTGAAACTGCGGTCGGTTTCGAAAAGCTATGGCGCGACCGCCATCCTGCACTCGATCGATCTCGACGTGCATGACGGCGAGTTCATCACCATTCTCGGCCCGTCGGGCTCCGGCAAGACGACGATCCTGCGCCTGATCGGCGGCTTCACCCAGCCTTCCGGCGGCCAGATCCTGCTCGACGGCAGC
>JAFKJZ010000677.1 GCA_017305815.1 Hyphomicrobiales bacterium | reverse complement strand
CGCTGGCGTCCTTCGGGTCCGCATTCGCCGTGGCGGCATCGCTGCCGCCGGCATCCTTGGCGGTCGTGTTCTTGGAGGCCGTATCCTTGGAGGCCGTCTCCTGGGCAGTCGTGTCCTTGGCGCTCGAATCCCCGGCGGCGGCGTCCTTCGCCGCGCCGTCCGGCGATGCGGCCTTGTCGTTGCCGGCGGTCTCTGCGCCAGCCGCCGTGTCGGGCGCCTTGGCGGCGGCCGGCGCGGGCGTTGCCGGCTGGACGGCGGCGACTTCCTTGAAGCCGGCCGCTTCGAGCAGCTTGCGCGCCTCGGCGCGGCGTGTCTCGATCGATGCCGGCGTCGCGGCCGGCATGCCGGAGAGGGCGGGCGGCACCAGCGTTTCGGCCGGCACCATGCCGCCGGACCAGACCGCGCGGGCGAGCGCCTCGCGGTCGATCGCGAGCGACAAAGCGCGGCGGACCTCGACCTTGTCGAACGGCTGCTTCGCCGTGTTGATGGCGAAATAGTACGTGCCGGGATAAGGCGCGAAATGCAGCGCCGGGCCGAACTCGTCCTTCAGGCTCGGCAGATTTTCCGTCGGCACGTCCGGGCACGAGAGAACGGCCTTGGCGCGATAGGCGTCGACGCAACCGGCGACGTCCTCGAACGCCTTGTAGACGACGCTGTCGATCGGAATCGTCTTGGCGTCGCGGAAACGCGGGTTCTTGACGAGGATGTAGCCATCCTTCTTGTCGATGGCGGCGAGGCGATAGGCGCCGTTCGAGACGATCTTGCCGGTCGTGCCGAAATCGGCGCCGAGCTTCTTGATCGAGGCAACGTTGACGGGGAGGGCGACGGGAAGGGCGAGGCGGCCGAGGAAGGTCGGCACCGGCCGTTCCAGCGTGATTTCCAGCGTTGCGGCATCCGGCGCGGCGACGCCGAGCGTGTCCGGCTTGGCGGTTCCCTGCTGGATCGCGGCGGCGCCCTTGATGACGAGCAGCGGGCCGGCCTCGGTCGCGCCGGTCGCCGGCGTGAACAGGCGACGGAACGACGCCACGAAATCGGCCGCCTTGACCACGTCGCCGTTCGACCAGCGGGCGCCGTCGCGCAGCTTGAACGTGTAGACGAGGCCGTCGGGGGAGATGCTCCAGCTCTCGGCCGCGCCAGGGCCCGTCTTGCCGTCGGCGTCGGGCGAAACCAGGCCCTCGAACAGGTCGTACAGGATCGGCGTCTCGTTGAAGGTCGCGGCCTTCTGCGGATCGAGCGTCTCCGGGGCCTTCACCAGCCCGCGCGGATAGATCACGTCGGCGCTGGCGGGAAGCGCGGCCGTTGCCGCAAGCATCGCGCCGGCGATCCAGGCGAATCGCATGTTCATCTCTCCGTATCGGTCCCGACCCGGGGCGCGATAATCGTCAGAATTCAGGCGATCTCAAGCCGTTGTCGCGCTTTTCCGACATCATCCCATCACAATCGCCGGTGCGCCGATCGCCGCCTGCAACGCCTTTGGACTGACGGCGAAGACGGCGTGCGGCGTTCCCGCCGCCGCCCAGACGCTGGCATGGTCGAGCAGGTCGCGGTCGAAGAAGCTCGCCAGCGGCGTGGCGTGGGCGAAGGGCGGGATGCCGCCGATGGCGAAGCCGGTCGCGCCGCGCACGAAGGCGGCGTCTGGTCGCTCGATTGCCTC